>CAYMRG010000544.1:0-3997 GCA_964392555.1 uncultured candidatus Brocadiaceae bacterium | reverse complement strand
ACGGCGAAGGTGTTCCGCGTCCGCACCGCGGCCGGCGTGCAGGAGTACGTCGCGGACGACAATGTGCGCCTCGACGACGACCGCTCGCAGCAGAACATCCACGACCTCGGCGACGCGTGGGAGTTCTACGACAGCTACGGCGTGCGCCGCCGCCTCGCGAAGAGCGACGTGGTGGACACGCCGCGCCACGAGCCCCAGCCCCTCTCGCTCACCACCGAAGAGGACTCGACGCTGCCGTTCGACTTCCCGCCGACCAACCTCGGCCAGGTCGGCGGCTTCAAGATCCGCATCCAGGGCTTCACGGTGCCCGGCCAGCCGAAGTACCGGCAGATGCGCAAGTTCGTCCTGCAGGGCGCGGACGCGGTGGTGTTCGTGGTCGACAGCCAGCGCAGCCGGCTGCAGGAGAACGTCGAATCGCTGGCCAGCATGCGCGAGAACCTGCGCACCAGCAGCGGCACGTCGGAGGACATCCCGATCGTGCTGCAGTACAACAAGCGCGACCTCGACGACATCCTGACCGAAGAGGAGCTCGACCATCAGTTCCGGTTCCGGCCGGAGATGGCCGCGTTCCCCTCGGTCGCGACCGAGGGCCAGGGCGTGTTCGAGACGTTCGTGCACGCCGCGGCGACGCTGGTCGAGACGAAGATCGTGCAGTACGGGTTGAACCGGAAGGGCACCAACCCGCACGAAGTCGCCGAGAGCGTGCGCAACAAGCTGTGGGAGATCTGCGACGACGTGCGCCGGTCGCGCGCCGTCGTGCCGATCGAGCAGTTGCCGCAGGCACGGCTCGCGGTGCCCGAGAACGACGAGGCGCCGGTGACGACGTCGGTGGTCGAGGCGCCGCCTCCCGTCGCCGAACCGGTGCTGCCGCTGCCGGAACTCGCCGCGCCGGCGGCTGCGAACGCCGAGGCGATCGGTGAGCGGGCCGTGCGCGAGGGCGAAGGTGAGGGCGAGGGCGACGAGCCGTTCCGCTACCAACTGCGCGACGTCGCCGCTGCGGTCGACAGCGCCGACGCGGCGATCGCCGCCGTGCTCAGCGACGACGAGCTCAATCTCGACCTGTCGGCCGGCATGATCGAGTTCACGACCGCGCCGGCGGCCGAGGTCGACGACTCGCTGCTGACCAAGACGGTCCGCTCCAACCTCGAACTCGCCCAGCGCTACGGCGCGCTCGACGAGCAGCGGCTGCTGCTCGAACGCAAGGTCCAGGAACTGGTCGATGTCGCCCAGCAGACCGTGCACGACCTCAACCGGCCGCTCAGCGCCGTCCGGCTGATGCTGTCGACGCTCGACAAGGGCTACCTGGGCGAGCTGTCCGACCCGGTGCGCCAGGCGGTGCAGAACGGCCTGATGGCCACGCACCAGATGGAGCGGCTCGTCCGCGACCTGCTCGACAGCTCCCGCCTCGACCACGACGGCATGCAGCTCGCGTTCGACGACGTCGACCTGACGCTGGTGGTGGCCGAGGTGCTGCGCACGCTGCGCTACGAGATCGAGGAACGCGACGTCCGCGTGCGGGTCGAGCCGATGCCGGTCGTCAAGGCCGATGCGTGGGCGCTGACCAAGGTGTTCATGAACCTGATCGGCAACGCGATCAACTACGGGCCGACCGACCGGCCGACGGTGATCCGCGTCTCGGTCGAGGACGACGAAGCCGAATGGCGGCTGCAGGTCGTCGACAACGGCATCGGCATCCCGGCGCAGGACCACGCGCGGCTGTTCCGTCGCTTCGAGCGCGGCAGCAACACCGGCGGCATCAGCGGCACCGGCCTCGGTCTGCACATCGTCAAGGAGCTGGTGCAGGGGCACGGCGGCCAGGTGACCTTCACGTCCGAGGTCGGTTGTGGCACGACCTTCGTTCTGCACCTGCCGAAGGCGCCGGTGCTGGCCGAACACTCGCCGCTGACCGAGACCGCCGCGCGCGCCGACCTCTGATCCACTACTCCAGATCTTCCGCGCGCGGCGCGAGGATTCTCAGCGCGTCCTGCGGCCGCAACCAAAAGGTTGCGCGGCGCTGCGCGCCGCCGGAAGAGGCCGCAGGCGCGCTGCCGTCTCCAGGGGCGACTACTACTCCCGCTCGCCGACGGCGAATCCGCTCGCCGCGCGAGGAAACGCGGGAGTAGTAGATCAGGCTGCCACTTGGCGGCCGCCTACGCGGCCGCGCAGCCCGGCAAGGGTTGCCTGTCCCGGTGGGGAGCCGGAAGCGAGAACGGCCACCGCGCCGCAGCGCGATGGCCGTCTGCAAGTGGTACCTCCGGAAGGGCTCGAACCTTCGACCCGCGGATTAAGAATCCGCTGCTCTACCAACTGAGCTACGGAGGCGAACGATTTCGGGCGAGCACCGTAGCGAGTCGTCGTGTCGCGTGCAAGAACTCGCTGGCGGCAATCTCGCTGCGACAACGCCCGTGCGATCGCGCGATCCAGCCCATGCTTGACCGCGAGCCCGCGGCTCGGCAGACTCTTCGCCCCGCAGCGGCGCACCGACCCGGTCGACCGCGCACGGTGGCTGTAGCTCAGTTGGTTAGAGCACCAGGTTGTGGTCCTGGGGGTCGCGGGTTCAAATCCCGTCAGCCACCCCACTTTTCTCGGCACCCGCTCCCTAGCCGGTACGCTCCTGCTCCGGCACGTACCGCGGTGGCTGGTCGGGGCCGGGCCGAATGGGTGGGACAATCGTGCGAACGCGCGGCTCCGTCGCATCGCTACCCACGAGGGCGGCTGCCCGCGATGCAGCCGAAGACTCAGCGTGAGCGACGACTTCGAAACCAGGATGCAGGCGGCGGCGGCGGGTGATCGCGCGGCCTACGACCAGCTGTTCGAGCACAATTTGCCGGCGTTGATCGCCTACCTGCGCGCCAAGGTCGGCGGCGAACTCGCCGAACGGGAATCCGTGCGCGACCTCGCGCAATCCGTCTGCCGCGAGGTGCTGCGCGACCTCGACAAGCTCGAATTCCGCGCCGAGGAGCAGTTCCGCGCCTACCTGTTCCTGCAGGCCGCGCGCAAGGTCGTCGACCGCTACCGCTACCACAAGCAGGAGATGCGCGATCCTGCGCGCCTGGAGCAACTGCCGGCCGAGAGCGACGAGGTCGAGCTGATGGGCATGTATGCGGGCCTGACGCCATCGCGGGCGGCGGGCGCCAAGGAGGAGCTGACGCGCGTCGAGCAGGCGCTGCAGCTGCTGCCCGAGGCGCAGCGCGACGCGGTGCTGCTGTCGCGGATCGCCGGGCTCGGCTACCAGGAGATCGCCCGCCAGAAGGGCATCAGCGAGGCCGCGGTGCGCGGCCTGGTCGCGCGCGGGCTGGCGCGGCTCGCCGGCCTGCTCGGCCAGCCGCCCGCCTGATCTGCCATCCGCTGCTCCCGGCGGGCCTGCGGCCGCCCCTGGCGGCGCGCCGAGCCGCAGCAACCGCACCGGCTCGCGCCGTTCGTCAGCGCAGGTCGAGCGCGCGCAGGAAGCGCAGCAGGGCGCCGGCGCCGGCCCGCGAGCTGGGATGGAAGCCGGCGAGGATCGCCGTCCGCGCCGGGCGCGCGCCGCCCTGCGGGCGGCCGAAGGTCGCCGCCGGCAGGTCCGGATCGACGCTGCGCAGCGAATGCAGCACCTGCGCCGCGAGCGCCGGGCGGACGTCCGGCGCGACCACCAGGCAGTCATGGCCGCCGGCGCCGAAGAACAGCGTCCGCGCGGCGGCGAGGTCGCTCGCGACGTCGACCCGGATGCCGGCTTCGGCGAGCTGGCGCAACAGTGCCTGCATCGGTGTCGGATCCGCCAACAGTGTCAGCACGCCGAGCGGGCGATCATCGTTGGCGGTCACGGACCGTTCTTCGGCAACCGCTCGGCGCGGAGTCAAGGGTCGCCGGTCGGCCGGCCGATGCTGCCGATGCCATGGTCCATCCGTCCTGCCTGGTCCTCCCGTTGCTCGCCGCCACGCTGGCCGCCCAAACGCAGCTGGTTCTGCCGCTCTCGCACGCCGCGGCCGAGGGGTCGACCGCCACCAACGTGCCGTTC
>CAYMRG010000543.1:0-4009 GCA_964392555.1 uncultured candidatus Brocadiaceae bacterium | reverse complement strand
CACAACGTCTGCGTCGGATGCTCGTGGGCGCCGTCGCCGCCGTGGATCACCGGCACGCGCGCGTAGCGCGCCGCGACGCGCGCGGCGCCGTCTTCGGGATGGCGGACGACCAGGATGTCGGCGTAGCTGCCGCCGACGACGCGCACGGTGTCGGCGAGCGATTCGCCCTTGGAACGGCTGGTGTTCTTCTCGTCCGCGGCCGTGATCACGCCGCCGCCGAGGCGGTGCATCGCCGATTCGAAGCTGAGGCGCGTGCGCGTGCTCGGCTCGAAGAACAGGGTCGCCATGATCGTGCCGCGGCACAGGTCCGACCACGCGCTGAGGTTCGCGCGGAACTCGTCCGCGTGCTGGAACAACTCGAGGATCTCCGCCGTGCTGAGGTCCTCGATCGAAACCAGGTCGCGCTTTTCGAGGTCGGCCATCGCAGGCTGCATCATGCCGGTGGCGCGGCGCGGTGCAACGCACCAGCGAGCGTGCGGGTCGCCCCGGGAGCGCCTCAGGCCGGCGCGTCGAGCAGCGCCACCAACCGGCGGAACTCCGCCGTCGTCAGCGCGGCGGCGCCGCCGACCGGCCCGGCCCGCGGCAGGCCGCGGCGCGCGCGCAGCGACTCCCCGATCGACTGCGCCAGCACGCCGGGCGCGGCGCGATCGGCGGCCACGATCAGGTCGCAACACAGGTCGGCGGGCCACGGTGCGGCAGGTCGATCGGCTTTGTTGCCCACCACCAGGGTCGCCGTCGTCGCCAGCGCGCGGCTCGCCGGATCCACCGCTACCGAGCGATCGATCACCAGCAGCGCCAGCGCCCCCACCCGCCGGGCACGGCCCGCGGCGAGCGCCGCGGCATCGACCGCCGTCGCGGTGTCCCCCTCGCCCGCCGTGTCGATCAGTTCGTAGGGATAGCCGTCGAGCACGACCGGCTCGGCGACCGGGTCGCGCGTCAGCCCGGGCAGCGGCCCGGTCAGTACGCGATCGCGTGCCAGCAGGCGGTTGAACAGCGTCGACTTGCCGGCGTTCTGCGCCCCGACCAGTACCAGGCGCGTCGGTTCGGCCAGCGCCAACGCCACCCGCGAACGCGCGAGGGCCGCGGCGCCGCGCGGCGCCCGCAGCGCGAACGGCAGCCGCGCCAGCTCGTGCAGCAGCGCAGCGAAGCCCGCGCCCGCCGCGGCGAGTTCGCGTTGCTCGTGCGCCAGTTGCAGCTGCGACGGCGCGAGCGCCCGCCATGCCAGCGCTTCGGCTGCGTCGACCGGCGCCACGGCGGCGACGGGGAACACCGCCCGCAAGGCTTCGAGCACGGCCGGCGAACCGTGCAGGTGCAGCTCGCAGCCGAGCGCGCCGCGATCGACCACCAGCACGTCGTCGATCGCGGTGCCGTCCAGCACCAACCGCGCGCGCCGCGGCAATGCGCCACCGGTGTCCGGCCACGGTGCGCCGGTCGAGGTCCGCAGGCAGGCGCAGAGCCGCAGCCGTTCGGCGGCATCCGCGGCGACGACGGCGATCCCGGCGATGCCCGGCGGCGTCAGCAGGTTCATGGCGAACCGGCCAGCAGCGCGAGGCCCTGGTGCACGAGATCCGGCACGACCTCGGCGCGCAGCCGCGTGTGCGCCGCGAGGGTCGCGGCGCGACCGCCCGTCACCAGCACCCGCGGTGCCGTTCGCGCCGAGCGCAGCAGGTCGGCGACCAGGTGCTCAACCAGGCCCGCGTAGCCGAGCAGCACGCCGGCATCGATCGCATCCTGGGACGACCGCGCCGGCAGCGAGGGCACGACATCGAGGCGCGGTGCCGGCAGCGCCGGGGTCACGGCCGCGAGTCCGGCGACAAACGCCGGCAGACCGGGCGCGATCGCGCCGCCGCGGAACGTGCCATCGGCCTCGACGAGGTTGACCGTGGTCGCCGACCCGCAATCGACGACGATCGCGGCGCCCCACCGGCGGTGCGCCGCCAGCGCACCCAGCCAGCGGTCGGCGCCGAGCGTCGCCGGCGTCGCGTAGTCGATGCGCAGCGGGCACGGCAGGTCGCGACCGGCGAGTTGCAGCGGCACGCCGCGCACCGCGAGTTCGGCCGCCAGCGCGTCGAGCCCCCCCGCCACGACGCTCACCGCCACGCAGCGCGTCGGTGCGCCTGCGGCCAGGAACGCGCGCAACGCGGCCAGATCGCCGCCGGCCGCGGGGAACCGACAACGGTGTCCCGTCGCATGCGCGAGGCAATCGAGCGTGCTGTTGCCGCGATCGACCGTCAGCAGCCCGGACACATGCGCCTCGAGGAGCGGTCGCCGCGATCGCGCTCAGCGATCGCGCGCCTGGTAGACGCGTTCGACGACCTGGCCGTTGCTCAGCCATTTGGTGACGAACGTGCGCACGCCGCGGTTGTAGTCCTGCTTGCCGAAGTCGACGGCCTGCGCCTGCGAGCGGACGTCGCGACCGTTGACCGCGATCAGCACGTCGCCCTGTGCCACGCCGAAGCGCGACGCCATGTCCTGCGCGACGCTGCGCAGGACCACGCCCTGCACCGAGCCGCGGCGGTAGGTGTCGGTGCTGACGTTGCGGAACAGCTCGTCGGTGTCGCGGAAGCGATCCTCGTCCTTGCGGCTGATGTGGCGCACGCCGTTGACCAGCGCCGTGTCGGGCAAATCCTGCCAGGTCGCCGAGCCCGCGGCGGGCGTCGGCGCCGCCACGGCCACCGGCGCCGCTTCGACCGGTCGACCCTGCACCTCGCGCACCGCCCGCAGAACCTCCTGGCTCAGGCCGAGGTTGGTCTTGATCAGAGGTTCCTCGACCGGCGTCACCGGCGGTTCCCCGTCCTTCGGCGGCGGCACGTCGCGGACGAAGAAGGCGGAATCGCCGTCGAGACCGACCCGCACCAGCCGGATGTCCTCGTAGGGCGGCCAGAGCCGCGCCGTATGGCCCAGGGCGGCGTTCTCTTCGACCCACAGTTGCTGCTGGAACTCACGCCCCTGCAGCGAGGACGGCATCGTGGTCTTCGGCGCCGACGGGGGCGGCGCCGGCGGGCGGTTGCCGCGACCGGGTGCGACGTCGCGCGGCATCGCCGCCGGTGGGCCGCCCGCTGCCGGCAGCGACGCCGTCGCCGCGAGCACCTCTTCGGGCGGCTGCACGTTCGAGCTGAGCTTGTAGCGAACGATCACGTACGACAAGCCGCCCTTGCCGCCGGTGCGGCCTTCGCAGACGAGCGTCACCAGTTCGATGATGTCCTCGAGCGGCACCACGTCCTTCTTGACCGGCGGCTGGTTGTCGATGACCTTGTCCTTCGGGTCCGGCGGCGGCGGCGGCAGCTTGCCGATCAGGTTGACGTCCTTCAGCGTGGCCCACCATGCCCCGGCGCGGCCGCCGTACGACCAGTCGACGCTGACCGGCCCCTTGCCCTTGCCGGTGGCGACCTTGTCGGTCGCCTCCTTCATGCCCTGCTGGCTCGAGGCGGTGCGCGAGTCCTGGCTCAGCAGCGGCAGCACCTTGTAGACCGTCCAGCCGGCCCAACCGAGCAGGCCGAGCGCCGTGACGTAGAGCAGGAAGGGGATCGGGAGCTTCATCGCGGGGTCAGGGCTGCATTGGTCGGCGCATCGGTCGACGACCGTGCGACGGCCCACGCGCCCAGGGTATTCCCGCCGGCCGAGAATGCCACTGCCACCGCGGGATCGCCGACCGCAACCAAACGGGGCCCGCAAAACCGCAAGCGGGCACGCCCGAGCGTGCCCGCGACCAACCATCCAGGAGAAGCGCCCCTACCCGGGCGAACCGATTTCCTGGCAACCCGACTACCAGGCGAAGTGGCTGTAGGCGCTGTTCGCCTCGGCCATCTTGTGCACGTTTTCCTTCTTGGTCACGGCCGCGCCCTGGTTGTTGAACGCGTCGAACAGTTCCTCGGCGAGCGACTTGGCCATCGGCTTGCCGCGCTTGGCGCGCGCCGCGTCGACCAGCCAGCGGATCGCCAGGCTCTGCTGACGACGCTTGTTGACTTCGCGCGGGACCTGGTAGGTCGCGCCACCGACGCGCTTGCTG
>CAYMRG010000542.1:0-4018 GCA_964392555.1 uncultured candidatus Brocadiaceae bacterium | reverse complement strand
CTTTCTTTCGAGGCCACCCAGTATGTCAAAGATCACTCACCGACTCCGCGTCGCCTGGTCGTTCGACCGGCTTCGCCGCGTCAGCGAGGGCGGGAGAAAGTAGCGACTTCGGCGGGCGGGTCAAGAAGGGCCTGCGCATTTTCTCGTCGCGCCGCCAGAAGAGGCCGCAGGCACGCTGCAGTCTCCAGGGGCGACTACTACTCCCGCTCGCCAACGGCGAATCCGCCCGCCACGCGAGGAACCGCGGGAGTAGCAGCTCAGTGCACTCGGGCGACCGCCACAAGGCCCCACGGGCGGCTCGGTTGCGGCGCGCACGGTCGCTGTGGCTCGCGACCGGACCGAGCGAAGGGGCGCCGGTGCTTGCCTCCCACCGGCGTCCTGCGGTAGAGGCGCCGTGTGCCGCCCGCAATCCTGGCCCTGTTCGCCTTCGTCCTGCTGCAGCTCGTCGTCGGCTGCCTTGCGGCCCGAAGCATCCGCACGGCCGACGACTACCTGCTCGCCGGCCGCAACCTCGGACCCACCCTTGCGGCGGGCAGCATCTTTGCGACCTGGTTCGGTTCGGAGAGCTGCGTCGGCGCGGCCGGCACCGCCTACGAAGAAGGCGTTGGCTGGTCGTCGACCGAGCCCTTCGCCTACGGGCTCTGCCTCGTGCTGTTGGGGCTGCTGTTCGCCGCCAGGCTGTGGCGGCTCCGCATCACCACGCTGGCCGACTTCTTCGCCCAGCGGTTCGGCACGAGCACCGAACGGCTGGCCGCCGTCCTGTTGCTCCCGTCGTCGATCCTCTGGGCCGCGGCCCAGGTGCGCGCGTTCGGCCACGTCGTCGCGTCGAACTCCAGCGGCGCGATCGAGCCAGACACCGCAATCCTGATCGCCGCGGTGGTCGCGGTCGTCTACACGGCCGCGGGTGGGCTACTCGCCGACGTCTACACCGACCTGGTGCAGGCAGTCGTGCTGGTCGCCGGCCTGGCCGTCCTCGCCGTGGCGGTCTGGAGCCACACCCCCGCCGACCAGGCTGCCGCCGTGCCCACGGTGCCGTTGCCGCACACCGCGGCACCCGCATCGTTCTGGCAGGTCGTCGAGACGTGGGCGGTGCCGATCTGCGGTTCGCTGGTGGCGCAGGAAGCGATCTCCCGCAGCCTGGCGGCCCGTTCGGCGGCGACGGCGCGCAACGCGGCCCTGCTGGGCGGCGGCCTCTATCTGGCGATCGGCACGATCCCGCTGCTGATGGGACTCGCCGCGGTGCGCATCGTCCCCGGCATCGAGGACCCCGAAGCCGTGCTGCCGAACCTCAGCCGCACGCTGTTGCCGGGCTGGCTCAACCTGGTGTTCGCCGGGGCCCTGCTCGCCGCGATCCTGTCGACGGTCGACAGCTGCCTGCTGGTCGCGTCGTCGGTCATGACCCGCAACCTCGTGCCGCGTCGCTGGCGCGACCGCGACAGCCTGTTGCTGGCGCGCGCCGCCACGCTCGCCAGTGGCGGCGCCGCCTACGTCCTGGCGCGCACCGACCTCAACGTCCACGAACTCGTCGAAGAAGCGTCCGGCTTCGCCAGCGCGGGCGTCTGCGTGCTGGCGTTCGTCGGCTGCTTCGGCCGCATGGGGCGCAGCCTCGCCGCCAACCTCGCGCTGGTCGGCGGCGCCCTGCCGTGGCTCGCCGGGCGCCACCTCCTCGGCGATGCCCTCGCCTATCCCTACCTGGCCTCGCTGGCCGGCGCCGTGGTCGGGTTCGTCGCAGGCGCGGTGTGCGAACGTGGGCGCGGGGGCCTTCCCGGGCCCGCGTCGGACTGACGGCAGCATCCCGCGTCGAAGGCCCGGGTCAACTGCGACAGGCCGTCAGGATCGCCACCTCGGCGGCGCCGGCAACGCGCAGCGCCTCGGCGCACGCGCGGGCGGTCGCGCCCGACGTGAACACATCGTCGACCAGCACGACGCGGCGACCGCGGATGGCGCCGCTGCGGACGACGGCGAACGCGCCGGCAACGTTGCGACTGCGTGAGCGCACGCGCGGATCCCCCTGCGGCAGCGTCAGCCGGCGCCGCACCAGGACCGCCGGTTCGTGGCCGTGGCCGAGGCGCGCGGCGACCCGACGCGCCAACCACGCCGCCTGGTCGAAGCCGCGCCGCCGCCGTCGGCGAGGATGCAGCGGCACCGCGACGAACACCGCCCGCGTCCATGGGCTCGCGACCCGCTGGCCAAAGGCAGCCGCCATCGTCGCCGCCAGCCAGCGACCGGCCGCCGGGTCGGCGGACAACTTGAAACGGCGCACCATGGCTCCGCCGGTGCCGCGGAAGCGCAGCGGGGCGACCAGGAAGGCCAGATGGCTCAGTTCGCGATGGTCGCTGCGGCAGCGCTCCCCGGGTGCCAGCACCGGTTCCCCGCAGCGCACGCAGCCGGGCTCGGCCCGCCAGGCGAGGTTGCGCCGACAGACGCCGCACAGGCCCGTCGCTGCCACGCCGCAGCCTGGGCAGACCGGCGGCAGCAGCAGGTCGACGAACGCCCTCTGCAGTTCACGCAGCGGCCGCCGCCACGCGCGCCACCGCCGGTCCGGAAGCCAGAACCGCCGCACACGGTGGTGGCGCGGCGCTCGCGACTTCCGGCGGCAAATCGCCCGCGGCCCGCGCCCGCCACCGGGTATCGGCTGTCACATGTGGTTCGCAGGCCCGGGTCGTCCCGGCCGAACTAGCGACCGGGCAGCGCGATCCGGCGCGCGCGGTCGGACGACCCTTGCTTCGGCTGCTGCGGCTGCAGGCCCAGCGCCTGGCGCACGCGGTGCACGTAGACCTCGACGGTCATGTCCTTGTCGTACGGCACGCCGAGCACCTCACCGATCTCCTTGGTCAGCGCCATGTCGTCGGTGAACGACCATTCCTCGGCTTGGAAGAACTCCCGCAGGAGCTTGCGGAAGGCCCGCCGCGAACTGTAGGCGCCGATCGCGTAGACGGCGCCGGCGAAGCCGACGATGCCGACGCAGAACAGCACCGTCGTCAGGTCCCCTTCCCACTTGGCGACGACCTGCAACAGGAAGCCGGTGGTCAGGAACAGAAATCCGATGATCACCTGCATGTTGTTCAGCGCGGTGTCGCGAACCCGCATCAGGCTGCGGACGCCGACGCCGAGGGTGTCTTCGAGAGCCTTGCGCGGCTCACGGAAGCGAATCGAGTTCGCCAGGAAGAAGACACCCACCACGTTGCAGGTGAGGCCGATGACGGCAAGTTCGGGGTTTTCCATGGTGACGACGCGCGAACCCGCCGGGCCCAACCCATCGGCCGAACCGACCTGGGTCTGGGCGACCCGGAGCGCTCACTGGCGCACGGCGTTGCCGATGCTAGCGGTCGCGAGGCCGGGGCGCCAAGTTCCTGCCACGGAATCACCGCCAGCCAGGGTGGGCCGGACGTCGGGCGCAGGACGAACGGCGCAGATCCCGCTGGCACGGGCACTTCGAGAGTCTACGATCCGCTGTCCCGGCGCATGACCAACCCGCCCGCGTTCGACCGCCTGCAGCTTCGCCAGCTCTGCGACCTCGCCCGCCTGCACGTCCCCGCCGAGCGGCAGGCCGAATTGCTGGGCCGGCTGCAGCGCATCGTCGCGGCGTTCGAGGCCGTCAGCGAACTGCCGCCGCGGGCCAACGACCAGGCCCCCACCGTAGCGGAGCCCCCCCTGCGCCTGCGGCCTGACGTCGTCGAACCTCCGCTGGCCAGCGCCGAGGTCCTGGCCAACGCCCCGCGTCACGCCGCCGGTGCGTTCGTCGTGCCGCGGGTCGTCGACGCATGACGCCGCTCCGTCACGCCAGCGCCGGGGAACTGGCACGCCGGATCCGCAACGGCGAAGCGTCCGCCAGCGAGATCGCAGCGGCCTGCTTCGACCGCATCGCGGCACTCGACGTGGCGGATGTGGGCGCGGGGACGGTTGTGTTCCCCTTCGCATCGGTCGGGGAAATCCCGCAAGACCTGAAGTTTCGCGGGGACCGCACGCGGCTGATCGTGGGCGCGCGGTGCCGCATCCGCGAAGGGGCCACGCTGAA
>CAYMRG010000541.1:0-4020 GCA_964392555.1 uncultured candidatus Brocadiaceae bacterium | reverse complement strand
GGCCTGATCGGCCTCGCCGCGAACTGCGGCCGCGGCTCGGGCGGCGGTGGCGGCGCGTTCGCGACCGTCGGCGATCCGCACTTCCGCACGCCCGCGGGCACCGGCACGAGCTTCGTGCAGCGGCTCGGCATCGGCGGCTTCGGCTGCCTCGGCGTCAGCGGCGCGGCGAACCGAACGCTGACCGGCGGCGGCCCCGGCGGCCTGATGGGCACGACCAACGTGTTCTACGGCTCGGCCTACGACGTCCACCAGGGCGTCTGGATCCAGGGCGCGCTGCCCTTCCCGATCGGCGGATCCGGCGGTGGCGGCGGCGGCGACCTGTCGCACGACTTCATCCCGCTGAGCCCCAACTTCGTCAACGACGCGCGCGGCGGTGGCGGCGGCGGCGGTGGCGGCTGCCTGATCCTGGTCGCGCTCAACGACATCATCGTCGGCGCCAGCGGCCACGTCACCGCCAACGGCGGCAACGGCGGCGGCGGCGAACAGGCGGGCTCGAGCAACGAGGCCGGCGGCGGTGGCGGCGGTTCGGGCGGGATGATGATCCTGGCCGCGCTCGGCCACATCCAGCTCCACGTCAAGGGCGAGACCTACGCCCACCTCGACTACGACTTCGTGCTCGCGGCCGACGGCGGCGTCTGCCGCACCGGCAACTTCTGGACGCCGATCGTGCACGGCAAGTACCCCGCGAACGGCCAGCCGACGATCGCCGGCGCGACCTACGACGCACTGCCGCTCGGCGGGTTCGGCGGCATGGGAGTCGTGCAGTTGCACACGCGCGTCGGCGCCAATGCCGACGGCACCAACACGATCCTCGACGACAACATCGACATCATCCGCAACGGCATCCTGCTGACCGGCACCGAGAAGCAGCGCTACCTCGCGTGGCGTGGCTTCCCGAACGCGCAGGGTGTGTTCGTCGACGACGCCGGAGCGCCGACCAACATCGGCGACGACGAAGGCGACATCCGGCCCGCGCCGCTCCTGCTGCCGCTGTGACGAAAGCGGGATTCCCTGCCACGCGCGCCCGCTTCCCCGGATGACCGGTGGAATGGCGCTGAAGGTCCTGTTCTGGTTGTTCGCCGCGGTGGATGCCGCGGCGCTCGGGCTGTGGCTCGTGCTCGCACTCGCGGCAGCCGGGCCGAGCCGCACCAACCCGCTGGCCGTCGTCGTGATGGCCCTGCTGCCGGCGCTGGCGCTCGCCGGCGCCGTCGTGCTGCACCAGCGCGGCTCCCCCGGACTGCGCGCGGTGGCCTTCGCGCTGGTCGGTGCGCCGCTCGGCATCGTCGCGATCCAGATGGTCGTCGCACTCGCCAACCTGCCGGCAGCAGGCGGCCTGTTCTACGGCGAGACGCCGCTCGCCCACGCGCTGCGCGAATTGCCGCACGATCCGGCGCAGCTCGCGACCGTTCGCGAGCTGCTCGCCAACGGCGCGCAACCCGACGAGCCCGGCCCGGAACGGCCGCTGGCGCTCGCGGTCTACGCGACGCGCACCGCCGGCACCGCGGCGCTCCAGCTGCTGCTCGACGCCGGCGCCGATCCGAATGCATGCGACGAATTCGGCACGCCGGCGTGGTTCGCGGCGACGGCGAGCGCCATCGATCTCGCCGTGCTCGACCTGCTGCTCGCGCGCGGCGTCGACCTGCAGGCGACTGCGCGCGATGGCCGCGGCGCCGCCTGGGCCGCAACGATGACCAGCAACTGGCCCGCTGCGCAGCGGCTCGTCGAACGCGGCGCGCCGATCGGCGGCCGTTCGCCGATGGGGCTCACCCTGCTCGACACGCTCGAAGGCGAAGCACGCGGCCGCAGCGAATCGGCGGTCCTCACCGCCCTGATCGCCGCCGTGCGACGGCGGTGACGGCGCCAGGTGGCGCGAAGGGCAGCGGCTCCGCCATGCCCGAGCTACCATCCCGGCATGCACGTTGGCGGCAACGAATGGTTCGAGCAGGCGCAGCTCGGCGATGCCGCCGCACTGGAGCGACTGGTCACGAGCTACTTGCCGCAGCTGCAGGCGTTCGTGCGCCGACGCCTCGGCGGCGTCGTGCGCGCCCGGGAATCGAGCATGGACATCGTGCAGTCGGCGTGCCGCGAACTGCTCACCGATCCCACCCGGCGGGAGATGCGCAGCGAAGCCCGGTTCCGCGGCTGGCTGTTCACCACGGTGGTCAACAAGTTGCGCGAGAAGCACCGCTTCCACGGTCGCGAGAAGCGCGACGCCGGCCGCGAACACGACGCCGGCGATGCCGACGCGCTGCTGCCCGCCGCCAGCTTCCTGACGCCGAGCGTCGATGCGATCGGGCGTGAGACGGCGCTCGCGCTCGATGCGGCGATGGACGCGCTCACCGAGGAACACCGCGAGGTCATCACCATGGCGCGCATCGCCGAGCTGCCCTACGACGTCATCGCGGAGCTGATGGGGCGCAGCGAACCGGCGGTTCGGCAGCTTCTCGTACGCGCGTTGCGCAGCCTGGCGGCGGAGTTGCGCGCGCGCGGCGTGGGGAGCGATTGAGCGAATCGCGGATTGCGCGTCACACGCCCCCGGCCACGGCATCCGTACGGACCACCGATGGCAACCTCCCGCCGTCCAACTCCTCTCGCCAAGGTTTCGATATGGCTGCACTACCCTCTCGTCCGCTGCAACCCGCAGCTCTCCCCCTCGTGGTCTGCGGCTTCCTCGCCGCCGTCACCTCGTCGCCCGCGTCGGCACAGTCGATCACCTACACGTCCCGCACCGGCGGCAACACCGTGTACTGCGGCCCATTGCCGATCGTCGGGATCACGCACCAGTTCACCACCCCGGTCGCCGTCAGTGATCCGATCGCCGTGAGCCATCCGGGCGCCGTCGGCGTGCCCGCGAGTGCCGCTTCGGCCCAGTTCGACGCCCTCGTGACGACCACCGGCATTTCGCTCGCCGTGGCCGGTTCGGCCACCCGCGGCTCGCCGCCGAACGCGGTGTGGGCAGCAGCCGACGGCAGGGACGATTGGCAGTTCACGATCGCGACGCCGGTGCGTTTCACCTTGACCGCGTCGCTCAGCGCGGCGAGCACCGAAGCCACGGTGCCGCCGTCGCATTTCACGTTCTCCGGCGGCAGCATCGTTGCCGACCCAGGATCGCCGCTGCCGCCCTACCAGCAGACGATCACCGCGCCGGGCACGACCAGCCTGACCGCCAGCGGGGTCCTGCTGCCGGGGGCCTACTCCCTCAGTCTGTTCGGCCGGGCCGAAGGGACGACGTTCCCGTTCACCGGCTCGTACTCGAACTCGATTTCGCTCGCGCTGCAGCCAACGGTCATGGCGGCCGAGGCCACGCGGACCGCGGCCGGCAACCCGGACTCCTACATCTGCAGCGTCCCGGTCCTCGGGCAGACGTGGAACGCCGCTGTCGACGTCAGCTCCACCGGCCACTCGTTCGCGATGGTGTTCGCCTCCCCGGCGCCGACCAACGTGCCCCTCGGCCCCGGACTCACCGTGCTGATCGATGTGCCGGTCGCCGAGTTCCTCCCCATCACGGCCGGTCCGCAGGCGGTCTACCACTTCAACATGCCGCCGAACCCGGCGCTCGCCGGCATGCAGCTGTTCACGCAGGCGCTGCACTTCGGCGGCCCGCCCACGCTGGTGCTGTCCAACGCGCGGGACCTGACGCTCGGCTTCTGATCGCGACGATCCGCGAGTTCTGCGTCACAGCGCGCGCGGCATGTCATCCATGAGGGCTCCTTGCTCGGAGTCCTCACATGAACCGCACTCAGTCCACACTGCTCGCCACCTTGCTGGCGCTCTCGTTCTCGCACTCCGCCCCTACCCAGTGCCCCCTGCAGTGGCAGCCCGGTGACCCGATCCCCTTCGCCCACGGCGACGCGAACGCGATGACCGTCTGGGACCCCGACGGCGCGGGCCCGGCCCCCGCCGTGCTGGTCGTCGGCGGCCTGGTCGGCGCCGGTGACCAGCTGGCGACCAGCCTCGCGACGTTCGATGGCGTGAACTGGGGCGCTCTCGGCGCGCCGCCGCTGCCGAACGTCACCGCGC
>CAYMRG010000540.1:0-4032 GCA_964392555.1 uncultured candidatus Brocadiaceae bacterium | reverse complement strand
TTGGCGGAACGGCCCCTTGTCCCCGGGTCGCGGGCCGGATCCGATCCGCGCCTGCCCGAGGTCGCCCGCCATGCCGCCATCCCTGCCGCTGTTCGCGCTCGCGCTCCTGTTCGCCGCCCCGGTGCCGCCGCCGATGCCGTGGAACAACTCCGGTCACCGCATCCTCGCGCTGCGCGCCTGGAGCGAGCTGACGCCGCGCACGCGCGACGCGCTCGCGGCGCTGCTGCGCCAGCACCCGCGGTTTGCCGAGGACCTGCAGGTCGGCGTCCCCGACGGTGCCGACGAGGCGACGCGCAGCGCGCTCGCGTTCGCGTTGGCCGCGCACTGGCCGGACACCGTGCGCAGCCTGTCGCACCCGATGCACAAGGTCGCCAACCATCCGCTCTGGCACTACATCGACGTGCCGTTCACGATCGGCGACTTCTCGCCGCCCAGCCAGCGGCCGGAGCCCGACGCCGGCGCGGCGAACATCGTGCAGGCGATCCGCAAGAACCTCGCCGACCTCGGCAATCGCGAGCTGCCCGGCGCCGACCGCGCGATCGCGTTGTGCTGGGTCGTGCACCTGATCACCGACATCCACCAGCCGCTGCACGCGTGCAACCTGTACTCGCAGCAGTTCCCCGGCGGCGACAAGGGCGGCACGGGCTTCTTCGTCGTGCGCGAGGTGTTCGATCCGAACAGCCGCACGAGCCTGCACACGATCTGGGACAGCCTGCTCGGCAACTACCAGCAGGCGACGACCGACCAGCTCGTCGCCGAAGGCTTCGCCGGGCGTCCCGAATTCGCCCGCGCGCACTTCGCGCGGGAGCTCGCGGTGACCGACGTCGAGGACTGGGTGCGCGAGAGCCACGAACTCGCGGTCCGCTGGGGCTACCGCAACGGCGAGCTGCTCGGATCGGCCGATGCGAAGGACCCGAAGGCGCCGCCGCTGCCGCCCGGCTATCTCGCCGCGGCGGAAGCCGTGGCGCTGCAGCGCGGGGCGCTCGCGGCGCTGCGGCTGGCCGACGCCCTGAACGCGATCTTCGCCCCGAACTGACGGCGACGGCGCCGGTGCGGCCGCGGTAACATGCCGGGCCACCCCAGGCCCCGCATGAGCAAGATCGTCCGCGAGCTGAAGAACTACTACGCCGTGATCGCCGACCTGGCGAGCGGGGCCGAGGAGTGGTCGTCGCGGCCGGCCTGGCTCGAGTTCGCGCCCAACAACGTCTGCAACCTGCGCTGCATCATGTGCGCGCAGGCCGACGGCGTGCCGGTCGAGGTGATGAAGAAGGAGGACGCCGTGCGCCTCCTCGACGAGGTGCTGCCGCACACGACACTGTGGACGCCGTCGGCGCTGTCCGAGCCGATGCTGGCGAACATCAAGCTGGTCGTGGCGAAGTGCCGCGAGCACGAGGTGTTCCTGAACATGTACTCGAACTGCACGCTGCTCGACGGCGAGCAGTTCGATGCGATGGCCGATCGCATCCACAAGCTGTGGATCTCGTTCGACAGCTGCGACAAGCCGGTGCTCGAGATGCTGCGCGCCGGCGCCGACTTCGACCGCGTCGTCGGCCACATCCGCGAGATCCTCGCGGTCGCGGCGCGCCGTCAGATCCCGGTCGGCTTCGTCGCGGTGCTGGTCAAGGACAACCTGCAGCGGCTCGCCGAGCTGGTCGACTTCGTCGCCGACCTCGGCGCCGTCGCGGCGAAGTGCGATCTGCGCATCCAGCCGATGCTCGACAACGCGGTCCGCTGCCGCGACCAGAACGTGTTCGCCGCGTTCGGCCAGGACGAGATCGTGCGCCAGATCGATCGCGCCTGCGCACGTGCGCGTGTCCGCAACGTGATCTTCCACGTCGACATGGACGACCCGTACCGCCGCAACATCGTGCCGCACGAACCGATCGTCCGCGGCGTACTGGGCCTGTCCTATGACCACCCCGGTCGCAACACCGAGGAGTACCTGCGCATCATCGGCGACCTGCTGTCGGTGATGATCGACGAGGTGCGCGAGCGCTTCCCGCACTTCTGCTCGATGGCCAGCAACTACGTGAAGATCGAGCCCAACGGCAAGGTCTTCCCGTGCTGCCGCGGCCCGCGCGAACTCGAGATGGGCAACGTCAACGAGCAGTCGCTCGGCGCGATCTGGAACTCGGAGCGCTATCGGGAATTCCGCCGCCGCATGCACGCCCGCGACTACCCGGAGGTCTGCCGCACCTGCGACGTGCTGACCGCCAACCCGCACTTCGACAAGCGCTGGCTCGCGCCGCCGGTGGACGCGGCGGCGAAGGGCAAGTAGACCAGGGGCGCATGCGCGCCCGTCCGCTCGCCGTCGTTCTCGCCGTGATGTCGCTCGCGGCGTTCGCCGTGGCCCAGCAAACCCCGGCCGCACCGCCGCCGCTCGACGGCAAGGCGCTCGGCGAGCGCGTCGACGCGCTGGCCCGCCCGCTGGCGGATTCCGGCGCGCTGGTCGGCTTCGTCGTCGGCGTGCTCGACGGCATCACGCGCGTCGAACGCGCCTACGGTGCGGTCGCGCACGGCGGCGCCGCCCCGGACAGCGGCACGCTGTTCGAGATCGGTTCGGCGTCGAAGGTCTTCACCGGTGTGCTGCTCGCCGATGCCGTGACCCGCGGCCGCGTGTCGCTCGACGACGCGGTGGCGAAGCACCTGCCGGAGTCCGCCGAGATGCCGACCTTCGACGGCACGCCGGTGCTGCTGTGGCACCTCGCGACGCACACGTCGGGGCTGCCGCGGTTGCCGGACATGACCGGCGCCGACGAAGCCGATCCGTATGCGCACTTCTCGCGCGATCGCCTGCTCGCGGCGCTGCCGAAGGCGAAGGTGCGGTGGCAGCCGGGCAGCAAGTACGAGTACAGCAACCTCGGCGTCGGCCTGCTCGGCGAGGTGCTGGTGCGCGTCAACGACGCCGCAAGCTACGACGCGCTGCTGCGCGAACGCATCGCCGCGCCGCTCGGCATGGTCGACACCGGCGTCGTGCTCGACGACGCGCACCGCGCGCGGCTCGCGGCGCCGTTCGACGGCGACGGCGAGCCCACGCACACCTGGGACCTCGCGGCGCTGGCCGGCGCCGGTGGCATCCGATCGACCCTGCGCGACATGCTCGCGTTCCTGCAGGCCAACCTGCATCCCGATGCGGCGCCGGCGCTGGGCAAGGCGCTGCGGCTCGCCCAGCAGGAGCGCTACCAGCCCGCCGAGGGCGTCGCGATGGCGCTCGGCTGGCACTTCAACGGCAGCCACGACGCGCTCTGGCACAACGGCCAGACCGGCGGCTACCACAGCTGGATCTGGCTCGATGCGGCCAACGGTCGCGCGATCTGCGTGCTCGCCAACACCACCTCGGGCCTCGTCGATCGGCTCGGCGAACGGATCGCGAAGGTGCTCGCCGGCAAGCCCGCGGCGCCGCTGGAGGTGCCGGTGGTCGCCGCCGTCGACCGCGCCGCGCTCGCGCGCTGCGTCGGTGTCTACGGCCAGGTCGGCGGGCCGCGCCTCGCGGTGGAACTGCGCGAACGGGGGCTGTTCGCGCGCCTCGGCGACCAGCCGTGGCTGCGGCTCTACCCGACCGCGCCGACCGAGTTCACGCTGCGCGCCGCCGATGCGTCGATCTCGTTCACGGTCGGCGAAGGCCAGGACCACGCGACGCTGCTGGTCCTGCACCAGAACGGCCGCGACCAGAGCTTCCCGCGCGTCGAGACGGCGGTGCGCTAGACGACGCGCCAGTTCAGGACTTCGCCGGCGCGCATCGGCACCAGCGTCGCCTCGCCGAACGGCACGCAGTCGGGCACGCGCCATTCGCCGGTCTCGAGCGTGATGCGCTCGGTGTTGAGCGGCAGCCTGTAGAACGTCGCGCCGCGGCGGCTGGCGAACGCCTCGAGCCGGTCGAGCGCGCCGACCGCTTCGAATGCCTCGGCGTACAGCTCGAGCGCGCAGGGCGCCGAATAGACGCCGGCGCAGCCGCAGGTGGTCTCCTTGGTGTGCCGCGCGTGCGGTGCGCTGTCGGAGCCGAGGAAGAACTGTGGGTTGTCGCCGGTCGCG
>CAYMRG010000539.1:0-4035 GCA_964392555.1 uncultured candidatus Brocadiaceae bacterium | reverse complement strand
GAAGGGGCCGCAGGCGCGCTGCCGTCTCCAGGGGCGACTACTACTCCCGCTCGCCAACGGCGAATCCGCTCGCCAGGCGAGGAAGCGCGGGAGTAGTAGATCAGCGGATCTCGATGCGCAGCGGCGCCCGTTCGCCGAAGCCGATCGTGCGCAGCGAGAATTCGGCCGGCTCGCCGGCTGCTTTGCCGTGCACCCGCAGCCGCCAGCCGTCGCCCTCGTAGGCCACCTGGTACATGCCGCGCCGTTTCGCTTCGAGGCGGGCGGCGAGGCGCGGCACGCTGAACGGCAGGCCCAGCGCCTCGATCTCGCGCCAGTCGGTGTCCGGCGTGACCTCGAAGCACTTGCTGCCGTCGTCCGCGAGGTACACCGCGCGGCGGGAGCTGCCGTTGTCGAGGATCGCGAATCGCCCCTGGAAGGCGACGCTCGGCATGCCGTCGTCGAGCCACTCGATCCGCAGCTTGCCGGCCGGCGCTGCCAGCCATTCGGCCGGCGCCAGCATCTGCAGCAGCGACGAGCGCGTGGCCGCGCCGTCCGTGCCCGGCTGGAACCGGCGCAGCTCGTGGCGTTCGCGCTCGCCGGGGTTGCTGCCGGCGCACTCGCGGCGGACGAGGCCGATGCCGCGCGCGAACCAGAGGTCCTCGGGTTCGCTGCGCGCGCCGGCGTTGGCGACGTGGACGGCGTCGAACGTGCCGGCGGGCACGGTGATCGTCTCCAGGGGCGCGACCAGGTGCGCCTCGACGTCGAAGTCGCCCTTCGCGTCGGTGAACTGCCAGCGCCAGGTCGAGACGGCGCCGACCGGCGCGGCGAGCGGCAGGCGGATCGGCGGCGCCTCGGCGGTCGCGGCGCGCACGGCGAGGCCGCGGCCGTCGACCCGCCACTCCTCCCAGCGTCGGCGCGAAGACTCCTCGCGCGCGACCAGGTGCCAGCGGACATCGTCGGCGTCCCGGTAGCTGCCGATCAGCCGGTAGACCACCGTCGATTGGCCGGGCGTGCGATCGTCCGGCGGCACGATCGTGACCGCGTATTCCCAGGCTGCACCCTCGCCGGTCGGCACGTAGGCGCCGCCGTCGTGGCGCGGCGCGGCGCGGTGCTGGGCCGCCGCGGCGCCGGCGAGCACCAGGATCGAGGTCAGCAACTGGGATCCACGGGCGGCAGCCATGGGGCGCGCGACGCCGCCGTTCGGCGCGAACTCCTCGCTCGCCTTCATCCCTCGGCCGTGGGCGCCGGGCAGCGCACCAGCGGCGTGTGGATCGGTCCGGCGGGCCGCAGCTCGCTCTCGTACAGCACCAACGCGGTTGGCGCGAACGGCTTGCGGTTCAGCTCGGCGGCGACCTTCGGCAGTTCGTCGACCAGCGCGTAGGCGCCGAACCGGCTGCGCACGCGGCCGAGCGTGACGTGCGGGACGAAGCCGCGCTTGTCCCGCTCGACGCCGTGGCGTTCGGCGCGGTCGGCGAGGTCCTCGTAGAGTGCCTGCAGCGCGGCGACGTCGCCGCCGAGCTGTGCCCAGACGACGCGCGGTTCGCCGCGCGGCGGAAAGTGGCCGAGGCCTTCGAGCTGCAGCGACAGCTGCGGGCAGGCGACCTGCCGCAGTTCGTCGGCGAGGGCGTCGACGGCCGCGCGGTCGAGGTCGCCGGCGAACACCAGGGTCAGGTGCAGCTGGTCCGCGGGCACCCACTTGACCTTGCCCTTCGTGCCGAAGCGCGTGGCGAGGCCGGCGAGGTGGTTGCGGACCGGTGACGGCAGATCGAGGGCGACGAAACAGCGCACCGGTGCATGGTAGAACGGCGGCATGCCCACCGTCCCGTGCTTTCACGTCGATGCGTTCGCCGAACGCGCGTTCGCCGGCAACCCCGCCGTCGTCTGCCTGCTCGATCGCCCGCGCCCGGCGCGCTGGCTGCAGGCGGTCGCCGCCGAGATGAACCTGTCGGAGACCGCGTTCGTGCAGCCGACCGCGCGCGGCTTCGCGCTGCGCTGGTTCACGCCGAAGGTCGAGGTCGCCCTGTGCGGGCACGCGACGCTGGCGACCGCGCACGTGCTGTGGCAGGAGGGGCTGGCGCCCGGCGACCTGCCGCTGGCGTTCCGCACGCGCAGCGGTGAGCTGCGCGCGGCCCGCCGCGGCACGCGCATCGAGCTCGACTTCCCGGCGCGCGTCGCGACGCCGGGCAAGCCGCCGGCGGGCCTCGCGGCGGCGCTCGGCGCCAAGCCGGTCGCGGTCGGCAGGAGCCAGGACGACCTGGTCGTTGAGCTGCAGGACGAACGCGCCGTGCGCGCGCTCGCGCCCGACCTCGACCGGCTCGCCGCGATCCCGGTGCGCGGCGTCGCCGTCACGGCGCGTTCGCGGGCGCGCGGCATCGATTTCGTCTCGCGCTTCTTCGCGCCGGCGGTCGGCGTGGCCGAGGATCCGGTCACCGGCTCCGCGCACTGCGCGCTCGGGCCGTGGTGGGCCGAACGGCTCGGTCGCACCGCGCTGACCGGCTTCCAGGCGTCGGCGCGCGGCGGGCGCGTCGAGGTCGAACTCGCCGGCGAACGCGTCCTGCTGCGCGGTGCGGCCGTGACCGTGACGCGCGGCCAGTTGCTCGCCTGATGTTGACGCCGCGCGCGGGCCGCGCACACTGCCCGCATGTCGCCGCGCGCCATCGCCCGGATCGTGCTCTGCGTCGGGCTGGCCGTGCTCGCCGCGACGATCGTCCGGCTGGCGCTGCGCAGCGACACCTTCCTGATGGAGCAGGTCGTGCTCGACGACACGGCCTACTTCGCCAAGCTCGCCAGCAACCTGGTCGCGGGCCGCGGCTACACACTCGACGGCCGGCACGTGACCAACGGCGTGCAGCCGTTCTTCGCCGGCCTGGCGATCCTGCTCGCGACGTTCGTCCGGGACGACGGCAACCTGCTGCGCGCGCTGGTGCTGCTCGGCGGACTCGCCTGGCTCGGCGGCGCCGCGATCCTCGCGCGCCTGCTGCGCCGCCAGGGCTCGATCGCCTCGGTCACCGCGGCGCTCGGCATGGCGATGGCCGGCGTCGAAGGCAAGCTCGCGCTGACCGGCATGGAGAACGGCGTCCATGCGCTGCTGGTGGCCGCGACCGTGTGGTCGGCCGAGGCGTTGCGCGACAGCCCGGTCGGTTCGCCGCAGCAGTGGCGCCGCGCGTTGTGGTTCGGCGGCTGTATCGCCGCGCTGTCGCTGAACCGCGTCGAATACGGACTGCTCGCCGCCGTGCTGGTGGTGTGGCTGTTGCGCGGCGTCGCGCTGGCCGGCGACCGGCAGGCCTGGCGGCGGCTGTTGCTGCCGATGCTGCTGCCGCTGGTGCTCGGCGGCCTGCTGTGGGCGGTGCCGAGCCTGTGGTGGACGGGCTCGGTGATGCCGATCAGCGGCGCCGCCAAGGCCGTCGCCAACGAACGCGCCGCCGCCGCCGCCATCGCGGCCGGCACCGCGGTCGGCCTCGGCGAACGGCTGCTGCAGCTCGCGCAGCAGTTCGTCCTGCACGCGTTCGGTGCGCAGTCGACCGTCGCGGTCGTCCAGGCCGCCTGGCTCGGCGTGCCGCTGGCCTGGCTGGTGAACCTGCCGTGGCTGGTGCTCGGGGCGGCCGGCGTCGCGTTCGCCGCGCTGCTGGCGCCGGCGCGCGCCGAGTCGTGGGCGATCCGACGGCTGGTCGGCATGTACGCGCTGCTGCACGTCGCGCTGATCGCGCACTTCCTCGGCTACCACGTCGCCTATTGCTCCTGGTACAGCCCCGGCGAGGTGTTCTGCCTCTGGCTCGGCGCCGGCCGCCTGCTCGGCGCGCTGGGGCGACCGTGGCTGCGGCCGCTGCAGGTGCTGCTCGCGCTGCTGGCGCTGCAGCCGCTGGGCTGGCGAATGGCGGATTGGTGGCGGCGTCCGCCGACGTTCCCGGGATTCTCGTCGGTCGTGCAGCTCGGCCATTGGCTCGAACACAACGTCGCGGCCGGGGCGCGGGTCGGCGTGTTCAACGCCGGCCTCGTGGCCGTCACGGCGCCGAGCCTCGCCGTCACCAACCTCGACGGCCTCGTCAACGATCGCCG
>CAYMRG010000538.1:0-4067 GCA_964392555.1 uncultured candidatus Brocadiaceae bacterium | reverse complement strand
CGCCGACCAGGGTGGCGAAGTCGCGGTGGTTCGTGCTGTAGCTGGCGACGAGGTCCGCGCCGTCGGTGTGCAGCATCGGGTGGACCTTGGCCGCATAGACGTAGAGGCCGTCGCGGTCGCGGTCGGGCGGCGCCCACAAGGTCGTCGGCGGCGACCAGGGGCCGGTCGGCGCGTCGGCGGTGCGCCATGCCAGGTCGGCGCCGCCGAAGCCGACGGTCTGCACCAGCAGCCAGGGGCGGCGTTCGCCGGCGACGACGCCGAATTCGGTCTGGCCGACGGCGACGAGTTCGCCGGGCAGTTCGCGCAGCAGGTGTTCGGCGCGCCAGGCGCCGTCGATGCACCACTCCGGATCGCGCAGGTCGCCGCTGGCGATCGCCGCGCGCGACCAGCGCAGCAGGCGCGTCGGCCCGGGCTGCATCCGGCCGGTGGTGAAGGCGTAGACGTGCGTCGCGTCGCTGGCGACCGCGGCGCCGGGCACCGCGTCGAAGCGATCGCTGGTCCGGCACAATTCGCTCCGCCACTGCGCCGGCGGGTCGTCCGGGTTCGTCACGACCAGCGCGCGCCAGCCGTCGCCGGCGAAGCCGAGCCCCTGGTCGCTGCGCACGATCCGCCACTGCAGCAGCAACAGGCGGTCGCCAACGCGCGTGCCGTGGCCCGGCCAGAACCACGCGTCGCCGTCCTCGGCGAAGAACGACGCCGGTTTGCCGTCGACCTCGCGCCAGGCGAACGCGATCGCCGCCGTCGGTAGGTCGTGCCCGGTCGTGATGGCCAAGCTGTTGCGCACCATCGCCGCGCCGCGCCGCGAGGTCGCGTCAGGTGCCGCGATGAAGCTGTCGCCGAATAGCCACAGCGTGCGGTCGCCGCCGAGGTCGATCGACCAGACCGCGTCGCCGCCGCGCCAGCGCGGGTCGCGGTGAAACAGCGCGTCGGCCGCCGGCCACGGTTCGGCGTGCCATGTTGCTGCCTGGGGGCCGTGGTCGGCACGACGCATCGGTTCCTGCGCCGGCAAAGCCAGCGCGGTGGCGAGCAGCGCCGCCCCGAGCGGCGTCCGCGGTGGATGGCAGGTGCGGACCAAGGATGGTGCCGGAGGCGGGACTTGAACCCGCATGCCTTGCGGCGCGGGTTTTTGAAACCCGTGCGTCTGCCGATTCCGCCACTCCGGCGAGTTGGGGCGACGCAGAGTAGGCGCGGGTCGGCGGCCGGTCAACCACGACGGGACGCGGTGCTTCCGCTCAGTCGCTGGCGAGTCGGTAGTGACCGTTCGCCGTCCGCACGATGTGGCCGGTGTGTTCGCCGGCGGTCAGCAGCAGGCCGGCGTCGCCGAGGTCGCTGCCGAGGTGCTGCACGAGCGCGAACCGCAGCGCGTCGGCGGTCACGGTCGCCGTGCGGCCGCCGAGATGGTCGAACAGCTGCGCGAACAACGTCGGCGAGGGAACCCCGTCGATCGCCTCGGTGGCGGCCGCCTCGTCGAACGCGTCGGCGCCGGTGCAGCAGGGCTCGATGTTGGCGCCGCAATGGCTGCACTGGCCGTGGCCGTGCACGTGCACCACCGGCGCCAGGTGGCCGCACGTCGGACAGCGTGCGGCGGGGTCGCTCACGACATCGTGACGACGAGGTCCTCGTCGATCTCGCTCTGCAACAGGTTCTGGATCGCCATCAGCGTGCCGCTGGTCGAACTCGGGCAGCTGCCGCAGGCGCCCTGGTAGCGGATGAACAGCGTCTTGCCCTCGAGGCCCATCACCTGCAGGCCGCCGCCGTCGCCGGCGAGCGCCGGCCGGACGCGGTCGTCGAGCAGCGCGTTGATCCGCGACATCAGCGCCGGATCGCCGCCCTTCGGCAACTTCGCGAGCGGGTCGTCACCGCCCGCCGCTGCGAGCGCGTCGGTCTCGTCGTCGACGATGTGGCTCTCGAGCAGGCGCGTGACCTGTTCGGCGACCGCCCGCCAGTCGGCGTCCGCGGTCATGCTGACGGTGACGAAGTTGTCGCAGAAGAACAGCGTCTCGACGTGCGGGATCGCGAACAGGCCCTGCGCGAGCACGTCGTTCTGCGCCTGCTCGGGCTTGGCGTACGCCAGCGACTGGCCGGGTTTGGCGAGCTGCCGATCGACGAGGAACTTGAAGGCGTTCGGGTTCGGCGTCGGCAGGATGTTCATTACCTTCATGACGGGCTCAGGATAGCAGATGGGTGGGCGAAGTCCCGCTTGTCGGCCGCCGGGGCGCCCTCGACAAGATCCCGCACAGTCCTCGTCGCCGCCTTGCTGCCGGCCTCACTGCAGGAAGCGGTCGGCGTCACCGACCGGACCGGTCGTGACGAACACCGGCCGCCACAGGCCGCCCGCACCGCCGTGGTCGACGACGCGCAAGGCCACCGTGTGCCGGCCGGGCGTCAGCCGGTCGCCGAGCTCGGCGACCTGGCGCTCGAGCCACACCGACACGCCGGTCGCCGGATCGCCGAACGCGCCGGCCGGCGCGCCGTCGAGCCACAGCGCGAAGCTGTCGTCGACGCCTTCGAACACGGCGCGCGCGGGCTGGCCGCGCCAGGCCTCGGGGACGTCGAACGCCGCGACATACCACGCGACGCCGGTGTAGCTGCGCAGGTCCTCGGCCTGGTTCTCCCAGTGCGAGCCGGCGCGCAGATCGCGCCAGGGCGCGGCCGCCGTGTCGGTGGTCGGCTGGAACCAGGCGCCCGCGCGGCCCTGGTCGTCGGGGTCGGTGCGGAAGCGCCACACCGGCAGGTCGAGCCGCTGGCCGCGCAGCGACGCGCGCAGCGCGGCGAGCGTCGCGTCGGTCAATGCGTGCTGCGGCGGTGCATCGCGGCGCAGGTGCTCGGCGAGCTGCTGCGCGACATAGGCGCCGAGCGCCGATGCGCCGTCGTCGAGCCGCAGCGTCGTCACCGCGAGCCGGCCCTTGCCGACGCGCGTCGTGAACGCGAACAGGTGCCAGCGCACCTCGGCGAGGTCGTGGGTCTCCCAGAAGCCGAGGATCGGATCGATCTGGTCGCGCCAGGGGTCCCATGGCATGGCGCGCCCGGTCTCGAGGTCGAAGCTCGACAGCTCGAGCAGCGCGTCGGCCGGCACGCGGTCGGCGAACGCGTGCGGCGGCGCGAACGGGGCGCCCTTCAGGAACCACAGCCCGGCGTTGCGCGGCGCGCCCTTCTGCTCGCCGGCGACGACGATCGCCGCACCGCCGGCCTCGAGCCGATCGAGCAGTTCAGGCGTCAACGCGTGCCCGATCTCGACGTCGCTGCGCGGCTGAGGCACCGGCGGCACGCGCCACACGTCCCAATGGTTCTGCGCCGGGTGGCTGCCGGCGAGTTCGGCGGTGACGCGCACGCGGGACAGGTGCGCCGGCGCCGGGCCGAGCGGCAACGCGACCGGCTCGCTGACGGCGCCGGGGGCCACCGCGATCGGCGCGCGCACGACGGCGCCGTCGACCTCGTCGCTGCGCAGCGTCAGCGTGCCCTGCAGCGGCCCGCGGCCGCTGTGCGCGACGCGCACCGGCACGCGCGGCGCGTCGCCGGCGAGCGCGCGACCCGACCACGGCAGGTCGAGGCACAGCATCGTGTCGCCGTGCCAGCGCCAGGCGGCATCGGGCCACTTCGGCTCGTCGAAGTCGTCGAACAGGCCCATGCGCGCCTTTGGGAAGTCGCGCGCGACCGACACGACGTAGCCGGCGTCGGGGATCGTCAGCCGCAGCTGCTCGATCTGGAACTGCCGGTTGCGCATCGCGAACGCCAGCGACTGCGGCCGCAGCGAGGCCAGCGTCGCTTCACCGCAGGTCGCGACGAGCCAGCGTTCGGCCGCGACCTGCGCATCGAGGCAGTCCGGCCGCCACCAGGCGTCCTGGCGTTCGCGCTGCCAGCGCGCGAGGTCGAACCAGGTGTCGGCGGCGATGCACTCGCCGAGCAGCAGCGGCTTCGCGCCGTGCTCGCGGATGTGGCGCTGGAAGTCGCCGAGGCGCCCCGGGAACCACGCGTTGTTGCCGTACGGATGTTCATCCCAGAAGTCGGTGATGCGCTGCCAGCCGATCCACGAGCTGTCGTCGACCAGCAGCGTGTCCGGCACCGCG
>CAYMRG010000537.1:0-4093 GCA_964392555.1 uncultured candidatus Brocadiaceae bacterium | reverse complement strand
GGGCCCAGGACCAGTTGGATGCCCGACTCTCCTGGTCCGATGCCGAACGGCACCGGCGGAGCACCCGTGTTCCTGGACTGTGCCGTACTTCCGTCCATGAGCCGATGGAGATTAGCGGTCGCGGTTTCGGACGGTCAACGGCGAGCACCGGCAGCCGTTGCATTCGCTTGCACTCGTCGATCGTCTGCGCCAGCGAGCGTCCCGAGCGGCAGGACCCCGCATCCCGAGTCACCCTCAGGGCACTTCGCGCCCCGCCGGCGACCCCTCGGCGCCAGATCCCGGAGCACCCGGCCCCTTCACCGCCGGCTGCTGCGCCGGGGCCTCGGCCGCCCTGGTCCGCGGCAACGCAGCCGGCTGCATGGGCACATGGTCGTAGGTCGTCGCGGACGCTCCGCCTCCCACCCAGGCCCGGCGGAAGACATAGTCGACGCTGTCGCTGGGGCCGTGGCCGATCGCGGCGCCGGCCATCGCCGGGAACAGCAGGAACTCGCTCTTGCCGTTGTCCGCCAGCCCGTCGCCGGCGAGCAGGCTGATCGGGTAGGTGACGGGCAGCGTGACGATGCTGACGACGCCGCCGGCAAGGCCGCCGACCCACGCCCCGACGCTGCCGCAGAAGCGCACCCACCCCGGTCGACCGAACGCCGGCGGGGGGCTCGTGGTGTCCAGACCGGCAATGGTATTGGGAATGGCGCAGGCACCGAGCAGCAGCCCGCCGAGCACGACCGAGGTTCGTCTCATGTCGAGAATCCTAACGACCCGCCGTCGCGGATCTTGCCGGCCGCCAAGAGACTGGCCGCTCACGCTACGGTGGCACCGGCCTCGCACCCGTGGTGGCAACCCTGGTTTGGGTCGCGGCGGGCCACCGCCCGTGCCGATGTAGCCTTGCGCCGCACGAGCGGTTGGGGCCAACGGCTCCCGCCGCGAAGTCGCAAGACGAGCGGTGCGCGGACCCCGGCAGGGGCGTAGCGTTGCAGTTTCTCAGGACCCATTCATGAAGATCGCAGTCATCGGATCCGGCTACGTCGGGCTGGTCGTCGGCACCTGTTTCGCCGACACCGGCAACCGCGTCACGTGTGTCGACGTCAACGAACAGAAGATCGCCCAGTTGCTCCGCGGCGAGGTGCCCATCTACGAACCGGGCCTCGACGAACTGATCCAGCGCAACGTCACCGAGGGCCGCCTGTTCTTCAAGACCGACGTCGCCGGGGCGATCCGGTCGTCGCAGGTGGTGTTCATCGCGGTCGGCACGCCCCAGGACGAGGACGGCAGCGCCGACCTCCGGCACGTGCTCGCGGTCGCCGACGAGATCGGCAAGAACATGACCGACCGCAAGGTCGTCGTGCTGAAGAGCACGGTGCCGGTCGGGACCAACAAGAAGGTCCGCGACCGGATCGCGCAGCACACCAAGCAGGAATTCGATGTCGTCAGCAACCCCGAATTCCTGAAGGAAGGCGCGGCGATCGAGGACTTCACGAAGCCGGACCGCGTCGTCGTCGGCTGCCAGTCCGACAACGCCCGCAAGGTCATGGAGGAGCTGTACGCGCCGTTCCTCCGCACCGGCAAGCCGCTGCTGATCATGGATCCGCCTTCGGCCGAGATGACGAAGTACGCGGCCAACGCGATGCTGGCGACGCGCATCTCGTTCATGAACGAGATGGCGCGGATCTGCGAGGCGGTGGGCGCCGACGTCAACCAGGTGCGCAAGGGCATCGGCACCGATGCGCGCATCGGCTTCCCGTTCCTGTTCGCCGGCGTCGGCTACGGCGGTTCATGCTTCCCCAAGGACGTCCGGGCGCTGGTCTCGACGGCCAAGGAGCACGGCTACACGCCGCACATCGTGCCGGCGGTCGAGCGCGTCAACGAGGAGCAGAAGGGCCTCCTGTTCGCGAAGATCAAGAAGCACTTCGGTGACCTGCGCGGCCGCACGTTCGCCGTGTGGGGCCTGGCGTTCAAGCCGAAGACCGACGACATGCGCGAGGCGCCGAGCCTCGTGCTGATCAAGGCGTTGCTCGAGGCCGGCGCCAAGGTCACGGCGTTCGACCCCGAGGCGATCAAGGAAGCCCGCCGCGTCGTCGGCGACAAGATCGACTACGCCGACAACGCGCTCGCCGCGTGCGAAGGCGCCGACGCGCTCGTGCTCGTCACCGAGTGGAGCGAGTTCCGGCACCTCGACCTCGACGAGATCAAGGCGAAGCTGAAGCAGAAGGTCCTGTTCGACGGCCGCAACATCTGGGACGGCGAACGGGTCCGCGCGCAGGGCTTCACCTATTACGGGATCGGCGTCCGCTGACGGCGACCGCGGTGGGATCGGCGGCCGCTGATGGCCGCCGTTACCGCTCTGCCTCACCTTCGCCGGTGCGCTGTGCCCGCTCGAGCCGGACGGCGTCCTCGCCGGCGCCGTTCTGCTTGTCGCGGGCCCGCTGCAGGGCCTTGCGCGCGCTCATCGCCTCGATCGCCTTGCGCTGCCGCTCGGCGACGATCGGGTCGTCCTCGCTCGCATCCGCGCCGTGCTGCTCGGCGTGGTCGATGGCGCGCGCCGCGGCTTCGAGGTCGCCCTTGGCGATCCAGGCCAGCGCGAGGTAGTTGGCCGCCTCGGTGGTGGCCACGCCGCCCCCGGCGGACTCGAGCGCGTTCTCGAACGCCCGGATCGCCTCATCGATCCGATCGGTGGACTGCAGCACGCGCCCGAGCCACAGCCGGGCCTCCTGGGCCCGCGTCGACCCAGGCTCGGCCGCGATCGCGCGACCGTAGGTCGCCATCGCCTCGTCGAAGCGCTTCTGCCGGCGCTGCATGTCGGCGGCGCCGCACAGGCCGCGCTGGGTGAAGCGGCCCGGATCGGCCTGGACGGCGCGCAGGTAGTCCTTCTCGGCGAGCGGCAGGCTGCCATGCTGCCGCCAGAGGTCGGCCGCCGCATAGGCCGCAGCCGCCGCGACCGCCGGTTCGCCGGCGAAGTCGGCGACGACCTTGTCGTAGGCCGAGGCCGCGCGCTCGACCACGCGCGCCCGCTCGCTGCCGCGCAGACCACGCCCTTCGCCGACCAGCGCCTTGGCCGCGGCCAGCGCCTGGCGCCCCGCGTCGCTGACGCGCACCGCCGGCTGCTCCGTCGCCACCGGCTCGCCACCGCGTTCGCCCTGTCCGCGCGGCGGTTCACCGCCTTGCGCCAGAGCGCCGCCCGCGAGCCACAGCAGCAACCCGAACTCCATCCCGATTCTCGTCATCCCGAACCTCTTCATCGTCGTCTCTCCTGGTTGTCGTCGTCGACCAAACCTCGAGGTCGTCCGCGATCCGGACCCGGTCCTCGAGCACTTCGCGAACGCGCCGACGCGCCCGATGGATGCGCATGCGGATGCGCTGCTCGGTGCTGTCGAAGCGGAGCGCCAGTTCGGCGCAGCAGAATCCTTCGTGGAAGCTCAGCAGGAGCTGGCGATCGCGGGGGCGCAGCGTCGCGAGCGCGCGCTGCAGGTGCGGCGTCAGCCACGACAGCGGCACGCGCACGCCCGCGACCTGCAGCCGCGGCTCGTCGCCCCCGGCTTCGGGTCTTGCGGCACCGGGTCTTGCATCACCGGCGCCGGGTTTGGTGCCACCGGCCTCCGCGTGCGCGGCACGGCGCCGACGTTCCCCGAGCAAGGCGCGGCAGCGAACCCGCCGCGCGATCGTGCGCATCGCCGCCCCCACCGTGGCGCTGGCGGCCACGTCCCCGGTCACCGTGCCGCGCCGAGTCGCCCAGCGCCATGCGGCCAGCGCCGCCTCCTGCACCACGTCGTCGCGATACGAACGCGTCCAGGCGTCACCGTAGCGACGCAGGAACCCCTGCGTCTCGCCATACGCCCGCCGCCACAACTCGTTCGTCGCCACCATGACCTGAACCTCGCCGGCGCTCACGCGCGGCAGGTTCAGTGGCGATCAGGGAGCGACTTCGGGCGCGAATTCGCGGCGGGGACCCGGCTCGTCCTGCGGTCGCAACCCCGAGGGTTGCAGCGGAGTCGGGCTCAGAGCCTTCGAGAGGATCCTCTCGGAGGCTCTGCGCGGCCGCAACCAAAGGTTGCGCGGCGCTACGCGCCGCCAGAAGGGGCCGCAGGCGCGCTGCAGTCTC
>CAYMRG010000536.1:0-4095 GCA_964392555.1 uncultured candidatus Brocadiaceae bacterium | reverse complement strand
CATGACCGGCGTCTACCTCGACTGGACGGCGATCCGCTGGTGGGAGCTGTGGCTGGTCGCCGGCGTGACGACGGTCGGTGCCCTGGCCGGCGTCGTGCCGGCGATCAAGGGCTCGATGACCCAGGTCGCGGACAACCTCGCCCTCAACTACTGATGCTCGGCTGGCTGCGTCGCTGGTGGTCGAGACGGTCGGCGCAGCCACCCGGCGCGGGCTGGACGCAGAGCCTGTCGCGTTCCGACCAGCTCCGGCTCGAGGAGCTGGTGCGGCGGCACTTCGCCGAACGCGGCGAGGAGGTCGTCTTCGACGAAGGCATCGTCGTCCGCGACGGCATCCACTACGGACTCGAGAACCTGGCGCAGTGGTGCGGCCGGATGCCGCGCGACGAGTGGCAGCTGGCGGTCGAGCAGCACTTCGCGATGCTCGCCCAGGCCCAGGCCGAACAGGCCGAGTGGGCCGAGGTCGCGCACGACTTCGGCAAGGCGGCGGGCCGGTTGCTGCTGCGCATCTACCCCGCCGAGTTCCTCGACGAAGGGCGCGGTGAATGGTTGGTGCACCGCACGGATCTGCCGGGGACGGCCACGGTGCTGGTCGCCGACCTGCCGTCCTCGGTGCTGACGTTGCGCCGCGACCAGGTGGCGATCTGGGGGCGATCGGTCGAGGACCTGTTCGCGCTGGCGCACGACCAGCTCGCGGATCTCGCGCCGGTCCAGATCGAGTGGACCGAGCTCGCCGCCGGCCAGGTGTCGGTCGCGGTCCTGAGCGCGGACCATCTCTATGCCGCGACCCATGCGCTGCGGCTTGCCGAATGGCCGGAGTTGTGCGGCGTGCACGGCACGCTGCTGGCTGTGCCCAGCCGGCATGCGCTGCTGGCCGTCCCGATCCACGACGCGCGGGTCCGCGACGCCATTCGCCTGCTCGCGCCGCAGGTGCGCACGATGTTCACCAAGGGCCCCGGATCGATCGCCGCGGACCTGTTCTGGCGCCGGCCGGATGGGACGTTCGAGCGTCAGGGCTACCGCCCGGACGGCGGGACGCTGCAGTTCGAGCCGGCGCCCGGGTTGGCCGGGCTGCTGCGCGACCTGACGGCCTGACCGGCGCGGCAGATCGGTGCCCTGGAAACCGGCCCGGGGCCGACCGAATCCGGCCAGTTCCCGTATACCATGCGCCCGGCGCCGAACCCGCGCGCCGTCAGGAGCCGCCGATGAAGTCGACCTTGCTGCCGCTGTTGCTGTGTTCGGGCCTGCTCGCGCAGGACCCGGTGACGACCGAGCCACCGAAGCCGGCGCCAGTCCCCGCGCCCAAGGCCGAGAAGCAGGAGCCGAAGACGGACAAGCAGGAACCGAAGGCGGACAAGCAGGAGCCGAAGACGGGTGACGCGAAGATCGGTGACGCGAAGGGCGATCCGGCGAAACCGGTGAGCGACAAGACCGACAAGCCGAAGGGCGACGCCGGCAAGGGCAAGGCCAACGAAGAGGTTGATCCCCCCAAGCCCAAGGGCACCGATCCGGCGGACATCGCGGCGATGCGCAGCGCCGAGGCGATGCTCGACGCCGAGCGCAAGCTCCGCGACCAGATCAAGTCGGGCAAGATCAAGGGCCTCGACCAGATCCTGCCGTTCGACGAGCTGACGTCCTGGCCCTACGAGGACGGTCTCAAGGGCATGCCGAAGCGGGTCAAGGACCTCAACGGCAAGAAGGTCCTGATGACCGGCTTCATGCTGCCGATCGACGAGGTGCAGAACATCAAGGAGTTCCTGCTCGTCCAGTCGCTCTGGTCGTGCTGCTACGGCCAGCCGCCCGACATCAACGGCATCGTTCGCGTGGTCATGCCGAAGGACAAGACCTGCGACTACTACTTCGACCCGATCAAGATCATCGGCACGTTCAAGGTCGAGGCGACGATCATGGAGGGCTACTGCGTCGACATCTTCCAGCTCCACGCCGATAGCCTGGAAGTCCTGAAGTAGCGGCGGGCCGAAGCGGCCTTGCCACGGCCGCCGCGGCGTTCCGGGTCGAGTCGGGCCCGTGCGGCGGCCGATAGCCCAGGGGATGGTCCCCACGAAGGAACGCCGTGTCCGCGGCCGATCGCTGCCGCTGCGCCTGTCGCTGGCGCTGCTGGCCGGCGCGCTGTTCGTTGCGCTGGTCCTCGGTTTCCTCGGTGCCGACCGCGATGGCGGCCATCAGGCCGGCTACAAGGCGGGGCGCGAACTCGCGCTCGCGCAGTCGCTCGCCGAACGCGCCGCGCCGCTGCTGGACCGTTCGGACCTGATGCGCCTGTCGGTGCTGACCGCCGTCGGTCGCGACCAGGCGCCCGGGCGGGTGATCCTGCTCGACCGCGCGGGCCGCGTCGTGATCGACACGTCGCTGGCGCTCGGCGATCGCACGCTCGGCCTGATCGCCACGAGCGGTCACTTCCAGCGGCGGAGCGACCTCGACGGCACGACGATCCGCGAGACGCTGGTGCCCGTGCGCTTCGCCGGCGACGTCATCGGCGAGCTGCGACTGCAGTGTGCGATCGAGCCCTACACGACGGTCTTCGACGTGTCGTGGTTCGGGCTCGTGCTGCTGTGCTGCCTGTCGCTGGTCGCCGTCGCGGCGATCATGGGCTACCACTGGTCGGCGCGCGTGCGCAGCGCCACCGACGCGCTGATCCGGCTCTCCGCCGGTGAGCTGCAGGGCGGCGATGCCGCGCCGGCCGAAGGCGAGCTGCAGGATCTGCAACTGGCGATGCGCGAGATGGAGCGCGGCGTCCAGGACGGCCTGCAACTGGTCAACGAAGGCTACGTCGGCATGGCGCTGCAGATCGTCGTCGGGCTCGAGGGGCGCAAGCTCGCGGTGCCCGGACACGGCGAGCGTTGCGCGCGCCTGGCGACCCGGCTCGCCGAACGGCTGCAGATCCTGCCGGCCGACCGCGCCGATCTCGACCTCGCGTGCCGCCTCGTCGACCTCGGCAAGGCCTGGGTCCGGCCGTCGATCCTGTCGAAGCAGGGGCCGCTCACCGCCGCCGAGCAGGTGTCGCTGGCGCGCCATCCGGTGCACGCCGCGCAGCAGCTCGAGTGCATGCCCGGGCTGCGCCGCACCGCGCTGATCCTGCGCCACCAGCTCGAACGCTACGACGGCGCGGGCTCGCCGGATGGCCTGCGCGGCGATCGCATTCCGCTCGGCTCGCGCGTGCTGGCGATCGTCGCGGCCTTCGACCTGCTGACGACCTGCGCGGCCGAGCGGCCGCTGGACTGGAGCGAGGCGCTGCTGCGGATCGAGGGCGCGCGCGGCGAGGTGTTCGATCCCTGGCTGGTCGACCTGTTCGCCGCCGAACTCCGCCGCGAACCGCCGGTCGACGGCGACGCGCCGCCGGTGATGATCGTGCCGAACGGCATGCCGTGGCAGGAGGCCACGCCGGGCGACGGCGCCGGCGACGACGAGGACGACGAACCCGATCTGGTCGGCGAACTCGAGGTCATGCACGACGAGCGGAGCGAGGACGCGCCATGAGGAAGGTGCTGCTGGCCGCGGTTAGCGCGGTGCTGGCCGGCTGCCAGGCAATGCCACACCGCGACGCGGTGCCGGCCGAGCCGATGGCCGCCGGCGAACGGGCACTGCGCGATCAGGATCTGGTCGGCGCGCTGCTCGCCTACGAGCGCGTGCCGGGCACTGACCCGCGCTACCTCGAGGCGCAGGCGGCGGCGGTCGAGATCGAACGCCGGCTGGTCGCCGGGTGCGAGGGTCTGCTGGCCGGCCTGCGCGGTCGCCACACCGGCGATGCCGGCGCGGCGCAGGGCCTGCGGGCCGCGCGCAGCGCCTTCCCGACGTTGCCGGGCCTCGCCGCGCTGGCCGAGGGGAACGCACCCCACGCCGGCGCCGCGGCGTCGGCCACGGCCGAGGTCGTGGCGGTGCCGCCGGTGCGCGTCGAGCCGTGCGAGCTGGCCGACCCGCGATGGGACGACCTGCCGATCCGGGCGCCGCGCGCGGCGAGCGAATCGTTCGCCGCGGCCATCCAGCCGCCCGTTCGCGACCCCTCGGCCGAGAACCTGGCCGCAGTCGAGAAGAAGCTGCAGGACGGCGCCGCGGATGCCGCGGTCGCCGACCTGTTCGACC
>CAYMRG010000535.1:0-4101 GCA_964392555.1 uncultured candidatus Brocadiaceae bacterium | reverse complement strand
CCCCCCCCCGGGCGGGCCTCCCCTGCCGCCGCAGGACGGCGAAAGCGGCGCGCTCGGGGGCGCTTGGTGAGGAGTGGGTCTAGAACCGCTTGCGCCGCGTGCTGCTGTCGATGCCGAGCGCCTTGCGGTACTTCGTCACCGTGCGGCGGGCGATGTGCACGCCGCGCTTGCCGAGCTCCTCGACCAGCTGGTCGTCGGACAGCGGGTTGTCCTTGTCTTCGGCGTCGACGATCTGCTGCAGCGTGTCCTTGACCGCCCGCTGGCTGACCATGTCGCCGGCGTCGGACATGGTGCCGCTGCTGAAGAACCGCTTCATGTCGAAGATGCCCTGCGGCGTCTGGATGTACTTGCCGGACACCGCGCGGCTGACCGTCGAGATGTGGACGTGCACCGCGTCGGCGATGTCCTGCATCTTCATCGGCTTGAGATGCTGCACGCCGTGGCGCAGGAAGCCCTCCTGGCGGCGGACGATCTCGTTGGCGACGCGCTCGATCGTGTTCTGCCGCTGGTGCACGGCTTCGATGAACCACTTCGCGGCCTCGATCTTGCGCCGCAGGTACTCGTAGACCTTGGGGTCGTTGCGCGCCTCCTGCAGCAGGTTGCGGTAGACCGGCGAGATCGCCAGCTCGGGCAGCGAGCCGCGCTGGGTCTTGACCTCGAAGCGGCCGTCGGTCTCCTCGATCAGCACGTCGGGCACGACGCCGGTCGCACCGGCCGCCGCGAACTCGGAGCCCGGGTGCGGCTTGCAGTGCACGCGCAGGAACTCCCAGCCTTCCTTGATCTCGTCGATCGTCGCGCCGGTCTCCTTGGCGATCTTCGGCAGCTTGTTCATCGCCAGGTCGTCGAGGTGGTTCTCGACGATGCGGCGCGTCAGCGGCCGGACGAACTCCATGTGGTCGAGCTGCATGAGCAGGCAGTCGCGCAGGTCGCGCGCGCCGACACCGATGGGCTCGAGGCCGCGGACGATGTCGATCGCCTCCTCGGCGAGCGGGATCGGCACCGCGAGCTGCTGGGCAACCTGTTCGGCCGTGTCGGTGAAGCGCCCGTCCTCGTCGAGCGAGAACACGACGTGCTCGACGACCCTGATCAGCGTCGGGTCCGACTCCTGCGTCCGCACCTGCGTCATCAGGTATTCGGCGAGCGAGGTTGCGCGTCCGGGCGTGTTCTGCAGTGCCTCGAACTTCTTGTCCTCGTCGTCGCCGGTGTAGGTGCGCGTGCCCTGGCGCCAGCTCGGCTCCATGCGCGCTTCGAGCTGGTCGATCTCGGCGCTGAACTCGCGCTGCAGGCGGTCCTCGATCGTCGGCACCTGCTCGGCGGTCGCCGGCGCGCCGTCGCCGCGGTCGGCTTCGTCGCGACGCTCGAGGAAGACGTTCTCCTGCAGTTCCTGCTCGACGTGGTCCTTCAGTTCCAGCAGCGGCAGCTGCAGGACCTGCATGGCCTGGATCATCTGCGGCGACTGGACGAGTCGCTGTTCGGTCCGCAGGGATTGGGTCAGGCCGAGCCGCATGACTCCCTTGTAGCTGGTTGTCCGAACCAGGTCACGGGCATGGCGCCGGCCTTTTTCCGGATCGTGCCGGCGGCACCGGCCGGCTTACCAGCCGACCGACACCGCCAGTTGACAGCGGCGGGCGCCTTCGTCCTGGCGCGTCGGGCCATCGCCGAGGTCGACGGTCTCCCCCGAACGGACGATGCCATCGTGGGCCGCGTGGCGGCTGGCGACCGAGGCGAGCATCAGGCTGCCGAACGGCTGGCTGCTGCGGGGGGGCGGCAGCGGCGCGAGCTCCGATTCACAGGTGAACTCGAGATGGCAGGCTTCGCCGGTGGGAACGACGCGAGCCTGCAGCAGCGTGCCGGAGAACAGCGGTTCGACCAGCGGCGTGTGCTGTTGTGCCTTCTGCGCGATGCTGATGTTGATCCGCGCCAGGGCGGTGGTCTCGAACCAGCGGCCGAGGGTCAGCTGGCGGCCGGCCAGCGTCGGCGCGACCAGCTCGACCACGGTCGCGCCCTGGTCGACCTTCGCGGTGTGCCGCACGGTCACCGTGCGCACCATCCGGTCCTGCAGCATCTGCAGGGCCGCGACGAACCGGGCCAGTCGGTCGGGCTCGCCGCGCACGAACAGGAAGCCGCCGACGCCCTCGAGGACTTCGATCTGGTCACCGTCGTCGCCGAGTGCGCTGCGGGCGATGTCCAGCAGGTCGCTGCTGGGGACGTAACCGAACGATGGCGAGGCGGGGGCGCCGAAGTGCAGCCCACGCCAGGAGTCCGGCACGACCTCCAGCCACGGCGTCGCGCAGCGTTCGGTCAAGGCCGTCGAGGCCAGCGCGCTGACCGGCAGCAGCGCGGTGTCGCCATGGCTGCGCGGGGTGGCCGGGGCCTTCGCGGTGACGCGCATCGTCAGCGCGACGTTGCCGCCGGTCGCGGCCTCACCGCGCAGCGTGACGGCGAGGGCGCCGCCGTTGCCGATTCGGCCCGAGCAGGTGCCGCAGTTCGTCTCGAGCTGCGGCTGGTCGAGGTCCGACGTGTTGGGGATGCCATTCGACGCGGTGCGCATGCCACGGTGGCGGCCGAAGCACCACTGTGCGTGGACGGCGAACTCGTCGGCGCCGAGCAGCTCGTGGGCGCGCACGCTCGCCGCGCAGCCTTCGCCGAAGTCGTCGAGGTAGGGGGCGGTGGTCGCGGCGTCCTGCGCCACCTCGGCGTTGATGCTGCGGACGTAGCGGCTCCAGCGCATGCCGTTGATCGCCACCGCGGCAGCGTGGACGGTCTGCTCGCTGCCGCGCCAGAGCGGCCGGCGATCGGCGGCGAACGCGGTGAACTCCGCAGCCGACATCACCGGCGCCGGCGCCGGGCCGTCGCCAACGTCCCAGACGGCAATTTCGATCTGAAGCGACCGCGTCAGCGCCTGCTGCAGCGCGGCCAGGTTGGTGCGCAGGGTCGCGACTTCGCCCGTTTCGCCCATCACGAGCAGGGCGTCGCCGAGCGTGCGCACGGCGAGCCGGTTCTCCTCGAATGCCGTCGCCTGCTGCGTGCGCAGCAGATCGATCAGCGTGTTGTCGGGAATCTGCAGGGCCTCGCCGTTGAGGTTCAGCAGATCGTGCGAGTCGCGGTCGCGCGTCAGCAGGGTGCCGAGCGGCGGTGGCATCTGCGACGACGCTTCACCCACCGTGGCCGGGAACGGCAGCATGTCGGCGACGGTCTGGGGCGGGGATTGCGGCGCCAGCGCGGCGCACAGGAACAGAGTGGTCAACACGATCGAGACTCCTCGGCGGAACGGGCCGGTACGGGTGACTGGAGTGGGTCAGCTGCCGCTCGGCCGCGGTCGTTCGCGCAGCCAGGTGACGAGCAGCGGGAAGTCGGTCCAGCTCGGGTCGGCGAAGCGCGCGCGCTCGGCGGCGTTCCACGGCAGGTCGCGCAGCCAGGCCCGGGTCGCCGGCAGGCCGGCGCTGGCGAGCGCGGCGCGCAGCAGGCCGTCGCGCTCGTCGAGCGCACGTGCGACCAGCGGTTCGAGCAGCGCGTGCGGCAGGTGGGCGAGCGCATAGGCGGCGGCCATCGCCTCGCCGCGGTGGCTCGCGGCCACGACCTGCAGCAGCGTCGCCAGCGCGCGCGCGTCCGGGCAGTGGCCGAGCGCCAGCAGGCAGATCTGGCGGCGCTGCGCGATCCGGCTGGCGGCGAACTCGTCGAGCAGCTCGTCGAACAGGTCGCCGGGTTGACCGGCGAACCACGCGCGGGCGAGCTGCCCCGCGTCGGTGTGCAGTTCGCTGCGCGTCGCCAGATCGCTCCAGGCGTCCAGCAGCAGGCGCCCGGCGCCTTCGCTGCGGACGCCGCTGCGCAGCGCGGCGGCCACCACGTCGAGCCAGGCCGGCGTGCGCCGGATCGTCCGCAGCAACGCCTGGTCGACGTCGCGGTCCTGCCAGCGCGCGGCGAGCGCGACGGTCGCGGTGGCATCGAGCGGACCCGCTGCCGCGAGCGGGCCTGGCACCTCGAGCTGGTTCAGTCGGGCGAGCAGCGTGTTGGTCGCCGCGGGCCAGGTGCGCAGTTCGGCGAGCGCGGCGCGGTGCAACTGCAGGTCGAGTGCGCTGCGCAACGGCAGATCGGCGAGCC
>CAYMRG010000534.1:0-4108 GCA_964392555.1 uncultured candidatus Brocadiaceae bacterium | reverse complement strand
GCCGCAACCCGCAGACCAACGAGCCGATGCAGATCAAGGCGTCGCGCACGGTCGGGTTCCGCGCCGGCGCCACCCTGAAGGACAACGTCTAGCGCGCTCGGGTGGAGCGGTTGGTGAAGGGGCAGCTGGCGCAATCGACCGCCGCCCACGGTGGTTCCCGGCAGTCGCCGCGGCGGGACTGATCGTCGACCTTCGCCGTGGCAGAACCCGCGCGACGGCGGCCTCGCGATCGGTACGGCGGGGTCGCTCAGCCGGCGAGCCGCCTCAGCCCTGGATCCAGCCGCCGCCGAGCACCTGTTCGCCGCTGTAGAACACCGCCGCCTGGCCCGGCGTGACCGCTGTGACCGGGCTCGCGAACTCGAGCCGCGCGGCACCGCCAGGCAGGACCGCGATCGTTGCCGGCACCGCCGCGTGGCGCGCCCGCACCTTGACCTCGGCCGCGACCTGGTCGCCGACCGCCGGCGGATCGACCAGCCAGTGCACGCCGTCGACCGCCGCCGCGCCGCGGTCGAGGCCCGCGCGCGGCACCAGGGTGACGTCGCCGGAGTCGGCGTCGATCGCCGCTACGTAGTGCGGCACACCCAACGCCGGCAGACCGCGGCGCTGCCCGACGGTGAAGCCATCGACGCCGTCGTGGCGCCCCAGTTCGGCGCCGTACGCGTCGACGAACCGGCCGGCACGACCGATGCCGCCGCGCGCGCGCACGACGTCGCGGTAGTCGCCGCTGGTGACGAAGCAGATCTCCATCGACTCGGGCTTCTGCGCGGTCCGCACGCCGGCCGCCGCCGCGACCGCGCGCACCTCGGGCTTGGTCAGCTCGCCGAGCGGGAAGATCGTCCGGGCGAGCGCGGCGCGCTCGATGCCGAACAGGTAGTAGGTCTGGTCCTTGGCGGCGTCGCGCGCCGTCAGCAGGCGGCCGGCGGCGACGCGCGCGTAGTGGCCGGTCGCGACCGCCGCGGCGCCGAGTTCGTCGGCGAGGCGGAACAGGTGGCCGAACTTGAGCTGCTGGTTGCAGAGCACGCACGGGTTCGGCGTGCGGCCGCGGCGGTATTCGGCCGCGAAGTGGTCCATCAGCGCCGCGAATTCGTCGGCGTAGTCCACTGCATAGAAGGGCATGCCCAACCGATCCGCCACCAGCGCCGCGTCGCGCGCGTCGCTCGCCGAGCAGCACGACTTCTCCTGGGCCGACTTGCCGGCGACGCCATTGCGCATGAACACGCCGACCACGTCGTGGCCCTGCTGCTGCAGCAGCAGCGCCGCAACGCTGCTGTCCACGCCGCCGGACATCGCACACAGGACTCGCATCGGACCACCGCGCGCCGGAAGCGGCGCGGGGCGAACAGGATGCCGGGCGCCGGCATCGGCGCAAGCCTCGGCAGCGGCACCAGCCTCGGCAGCGGCACCAGCCTCAAGCGTGCCTCCAGCCTCAACCGGGCCACATGCTGCCACCGGGCCACATGCCCCCACCGGGCGCGCGGCCCCGCGGCCCGGCGAAACCCGGGGCGAAGCCTCGCAACCGGCGGCGGCCTGCCTATACTGCTCGCCCCCGTTTCCCGGCCCAACCCCAGGCCCACCCGATGCCCACCCCCTTCGTGATCCACCTGCCGTCCGCCGTGGCGCGGCCGCAGGAACCCACCTCGACCCCCGACAAGCCGACCGGCGTCGGCGGCGGCCAGCCGGCGGGCGGCGGCAACGCCCAGGTGCAGACGCCCGACCCGCGGTCGTCGGGCGGGCCGGTCCAGCAGTGCACGGACTGGCAGCCGATGGCGATGATGGGCGGCGTCCTGGCGCTGATGTACTTCCTGATGCTGCGGCCGGAGCAGAAGCGGCGCAAGGAACAGCAGTCGCTGCTGGCCTCGATGAAGCAGGGCGACCGCGTCGTGACGGTCGGCGGCCAGCACGGTGTCATCCACAGCCTGACCGACAAGACCGTCACGCTGCGCATCGACACGATCACGTCGGTGTTCGATCGCACGGCCATCGCGCGGATCGACCGCGGTGAAGCGCCGGGCACCAAGGCCTGAGGACGCGCTCGCGGCGGACCGGAATCCGCTTGTGGAGCAGCGCTGCGAGGCAGCCTGCGCGCCGGACCGCGATCCCGCCCACAGCATCGGCCCATCCGGCGCACGCGGCGAGTACCTGGCGGCTGCGGCGCTCACCGCGGCCGGCTACCGGATCGTCGCGCGCAACCTCCGCACCCAGGACGCCGAATTGGATCTGCTGGCCCGGCGCGGCCGGCTCTGGATCGCCGTCGAGGTCAAGGCTCGCGCGGATCACCCGGCACCCGAGCGGCACGTGACCAGCAACCGCCTGGATCGCCTCGAACGTGCGCTACACTCTTTGGCCCCAACCCTCCGCCCCTCCCCCGTCACGCTGCGCATCGATGTCGTGGCCGTGCGGTGGCTGGACGGGGGCCGGGCGGAAATCCTGCATTTCCCCGGCGTTCGGGGCGTTGCCCGCGACTGCCATAGCACCAGACCTTCCCGCCGCCATCCAGCACGAGCCGCCGACCGGACGAAGTCCGACCGTTCGCCCAGCCAGCCCATCCGCCTCCCCATGCCGACCCTCGCTGAACAGATCCTGCCGCGGCGCAAGCTGCTGCTGATGTTCTGCGAGACCGTGCTGTTCACGCTCGTGCTGCTGCTCGGCACCAGCCTGTGGCCGCTCGGCACCGAGACGTTCGACCTGACCAAGCCTTCGGTCGAGTTGCTGCGCTGCCTGCTGAGCTGCTTCACGATCGCACTGATCTGCCAGGCCTCCCTCAGCTACAACGACCTCTACGACTGGCGCACCGCGCAGAACCGCGCCGAGTTGGCGAACCGGCTGGTCCATTCGGCGGGCTACGCGCTGGTGATGATGGCCCTGCTCGGCGTGGTCGCGAAGTCGGTCTTCTACTTCCCCGGTCTTCCGGCCGACGGCTACGAGACGTGGAAGATCATCCTGCTGATCGCGATCGCGTTCGTCGCCGTCTACATCCTGCGCCACGCGCTGCACTGGTTCTTCTACAAGTGGCGCGGCGGCGAGCGCATCCTGGTGCTGGGTTCGTCAAGCGAGGCGCAGCAGCTCGCGCGCATGGTCATGGACAACCCGATGGCCGGCTACGAACTGGTCGGCATCATCGAGGAGCCCGACCAGCCGCCGCTGCCCGCCGACCACGCCGCGCCGGTGCTCGGCAAGGTCGACTGCCTGCGCGCGCTCTGTCGCAAGGAGGGCATCAGCCGCGTGGTCGTCGCCCTGCGCGAACGGCGCGGCCGCGTCCCGGTCACCAACCTGCTCGAAGCACGCATGGACGGCGTGCTGATCGAGGAGCGCGAGGCGATGTTCGAGCGCCTGACCGGCAAGCTCGCGCTCGAGAGCATGAAGCCGAGCTACCTGATCTACGGCCGCGGCTTCGCCAAGGACCGTCTGACGATGGTGCTGAAGCGCGTGCTCGACATCCTCGCGTCGCTGACCGGGCTGCTGCTGTCGCTGCCGATCTGCCTGATCGCCACGGTCCTGATCAAGCTCACCAGCAAGGGGCCGGTGTTCTTCCGCCAGCAGCGCGTCGGCCAGGACGGCGAGCTGTTCGACGTCATCAAGTTCCGCACGATGCGGACCGACGCCGAGAAGGAGTCGGGGCCAGTCTGGGCGCAGAAGAACGACAGCCGCGTCACCGCGGTCGGCAAGTTCCTGCGGCTGTCGCGCATCGACGAGATCCCGCAGTTCCTGAACATCCTGACCGGCCACATGTCGTTCGTCGGGCCGCGCCCCGAACGGCCGCACTTCGTCGATCAGCTCAAGGCCGAGATCCCGTTCTATCCGCTGCGGCACACGGTCAAGCCGGGCCTGACGGGCTGGGCGCAGGTGCGCCATCCGTATGGCGCTTCGGTCGAGGACGCGCGCGAGAAGCTCCGCTACGACCTCTACTACATCAAGAACATGAGCTTCCTGTTCGACTGCAACATCATCCTGCGCACGGTCAATGTGATCCTGCGCGGCAAGGGTGCGCGGTAGCCCGCAGTTCTCCCCGACGGTACCCCTGATCTACTACTCCCGCGATTCCTCGCGTGGCGGGCGGATTCGCCGTTGGCGAGCGGGAGTAGTAGTCGCCCCTGGAGACGGCAGCGCG
>CAYMRG010000533.1:0-4111 GCA_964392555.1 uncultured candidatus Brocadiaceae bacterium | reverse complement strand
AACGACACCGTGTTCATCCTGCTGGTCGACCCGCTGACGCTCGACACGAAGTACCAGACGCAGACCGACAACTTCGCGAGCTTCACCTACTCGGTGGGCGGTCTGTCGATCGGCGACTACATCCTGGTCGCCGGCACCGACCGCGACAACGACGACTTCCTCGGCGACGAGGGCGAGCTGTTCGGCGCATGGCCCAACCTCGATTCGCCGCTGGTGATCACGCTCGCATCGGGCGAGAACGTCAGCGGCCTCGAGTTCGGCCTGGTCGAGACCAGCACCGTGCTGTCCACCGGCGGCACACCGCGGCCGACCTACCGGAGGCTGCGCTGATGCGCGCGGCCGGTCCGTTCCTGCTGTTCGCCGTCGCGGCTTGTGCCTGCGGCGGTCGGGCAGTCGACACGAACCCGAACCACCCGACGATGCCCGACGAACGCCCCTTCTGGTCCGGTCCCGCGGTGCGCGGCGAGAACCTCTCCGGCGGCGCCCTCGCCGTCCACCTGATCGCGCCGACCGGCGGGTGCGCGCTCGAGCTGGTCGACGTGCTGCGCGCCGGCACGGCCGCCGATGTACGGCTCGTCTACCGCACGCCCGGCGACGCGCTGGTGCCGCAGGTGCTGACGCCGCTGCGCGTCGACGTGCCCGGCGAGCGGCTCGGCTCGGCGAAGCAGGTGCGCCTGTGGGTCGCGATCGCCGATGGCGCCGCGGCGATGCCCGGCGGGTACGCCAGCGCCGCGGCGTTCGGGCGCTGACCCACGCGCGGGCCGATCGCTCAGCCGCCCGCGAGCTGGGCGAGGAACTGCTCCTTCCAGTGGTAGCCGTCGAGGAGGCTCGGGTCGTCGTCGCCGAGCAGGCGGCGCGCGACGTAGAGCGCTTCGATCGACGCCAGGCCGGCGGCCGGATCCGTGAACACCTTGCTGGTGCGCGGGTAGGCCGTCCGCAGATCGCCCGGGATCGACCGCCGCACCGGTTCGCCGGTGAGGCAGGCGAACAGGCGCGGCAGCCAGCGCCAGGTCGAGTCGAGCAGCAGCAGCGGTCGCCCCGCATCGGCGGGTGACAGCGGCGGCGCGTCGACGGCGAGCAGCGTGAAGCCGGTCGCATCGAACGTGAAGCCGCGGCGGTTCTTCAGGAACGTCATCTCGGGCCGGCCGTGCAGGAAGCGCAGCGAGCACTTCGCCACGTTCTCCTTCTCGTGGCGGATGACGGTGGTCGGGAGCGCGGTCATCGACCGTCTCCGCGCCCGAGCAGGCGCAGCACCGCGGCTTCGGCGGCGTCGACCGGGATGCCGAGCACGCACTGCGGGGTCACACAGGTGCGTCGACGGCACGGCCGGCACGGCACGTCGTGCCACAGCACCTCGTGGCGCTGCGCGCCGTGCGCGCGCGGGCCGTAGCGTGCGGGGTCCTTCGGGCCGAACAGCGCGACGCACGCCGCTCCGGCGGTGGCGCCGAGGTGCAACGGACCGGTGTCGGCGGCGACCACGATCTGCACCTGCTGCAGGGCGCCGTAGAGGCCGCGCAGGCCGAGCTGGCCACCGTCGACGCCGCGCACGCCGGGCGCGGCGGCGAGGTCGGGCGCGGCGAGGTCGCGCTCGCCGGGGCCGAAGCCGACCAGGACGGCGAGGCCGCGGCGGCGCAGGCGCGCGGCGAGCTCGGCGAAGTGCGCGACCGGCCAGCGCTTGAAGGCGGCCCACGCGGAGGTGCCCGGGTGCAGGAACACGCGCGGTGTCGGCAGATCCGCGAACAGCTCGGCGGGCGGCGGCACGGCCGCGAGCACCGGCGCCGCGGGCACGCCGCTCAGGCCGACCGCCGCGAGCAGGCGGTGGCCGATGTCGGCACGGTGCGGCAGCGGCGTCGGCATCGGTGCCTGGATGCGGTAGGCGAATGCGGCACCTTCGCGCGCGCCGGGCGCCGCGGGCCCGACCTTGCAGCGGCCGCGCGCGGCGAACACGTGCGCGGCACTCTTCAGGTTGCCGTGCACGTCGAGCACCAGGTCGTAGCGTTCGGCGCGCAGACGGTGCAGCGCGCCGGGGACGCGCAGCAGCCGCCGGCGCGGATAGACGATCGTGCGACGCAGCTGTGGATGGTCGTCGAGCAGCGCCGCGAAGCGGTCCTCGACCAGGAAGTCGACGGCGACGTCCGGTCGTTCGCGGTGCAGCGCGGCCACCGTCTCGAGCGCGAACAGCACGTCGCCGAGCGCCGACAGCCGGACCACCAGGGCCGTGCCGCCGCGCGGCAGACGGTCGAGGGCTGGCAAGGGGGGCAGCGGATCGGTGGACGCGGTCACGGCCAGGGGTCTGGCAGCATCGCGATCGCGCCGGTGAGGTCCAGCGGTTTCGGCGCGGTCGCGGCCGGCGGATGGTGGCGGCGCGGTAGCGAGACCCGTCTAATCGCGCGATGTGACGGACCACGCGAACGGCCCCGACGACACGTTCGTCGAACTGCGCGGTGCGCGCGAGATCGGCTGGCTCGCGGCCGACCTGGCGCCACTCGGGCTGGCGCCGTTCTGGGCGCCGCTCGCGCCCTTGCCGGGGGCGAAGGGGCGCGGCGGTGTCGGGCTGCTGCGCGTCGGCGAGCGCGAACTGGTCGTCCGCCCGTATCGGCGCGGCGGCGCGTTCGGCCGGCTGCTGCAGGATCGCTACGTGCGGCCGGGTCGCGCGCAGGCCGAACTCGACGTGCTGCGGCGACTGCGCGCCGAGGGCGTGCCGGTGGTCGTGCCGGTCGCGGCGGTGGCGCGGCGTCGCCACGCGTTCTGGCGGCTGCGGTTCTGCACCGAGTACCAGCCCGACGCGCTGCCGGCTCCGGCCTTCCTCGCCGCAGCGCCGGCGTCGCGACGGTTCGCGGCCGAAGCGATCGGCCTGGTCGTGCGGCTGGCGTTCGCGGCGGGCCTGCGGCATCCCGACCTGCACCTCGACAACGTGCTGTGCGCCGCTCGCGGTGACAAGGTCCGCGCCGTGCTCGTCGACCTGGACCGGGCGACGCTGACGGCACCCGCCGATGCGACGGCGCAGGATCGCATGCTGGTGCGGATGCAGCGCCACCTGCTGCGGCATCGCACGCGACTCGCGGCCGTGCCGACCCGCGCCGAGACGATGCGCTTCCTGAAGGCGCTCGGGCTCGACCGCGCGGCGCGGCATGCCGCCTGGCGGCGGCTCGCGGCGAAGGTGCGGCGCGCGCTCGGCCGGCGCGCCCTGGTCGGCCGCGGCAGCCGCCCGCGCTGACGGTCAGCGGAACGTGGACGGCGGCTGGCCGTCGACGAACGCGTCGCGGAACGACAGCACCCAGATCATGGCGAGGCCGCGGCGCGACTGCATGAGGAAGGCCAGTTCGCGGTAGCCGTCGCCGTCCTCGTCGGCGAAGTCGGCGAGTGCCGTGCCGACGGAGTCGCAGGAGAGGTTGCCGGAGATGGTCTGGCGTGGCATGCCCGACGCGACTTCGAAGATGCGCACGTAGCCGGTGCCGACCGGGCCGCCGCGACGGGCCGTGACCGCGAGCCCGGCAGCCCCCTTGGTCCAGGTCGGCAGCGGGCACAGCACGCTGCCGAAACCCTCGCCGGCGCGGTCGCCGCGCAACTGCCGGATCGCACTGCCGGTCCGACCGCTGATCAGGTGGACGTGACCCGTCTCGCGGCCGCGCGAGCCGATGCACGGTGCGCCGACCGCGAAGTCGGCTGCGCCGTCGCCGTCGATGTCGGGCAGGCCGGCGACGCAGGCGCCGAAGTCCTCGCGCACGTCCTGCTCGTTCACCGTCAGCAGCTCGCCGCCGGTGGCGCCGCTGAACACGCCGACCAGACCGGGAGCGTTGCCGCGGTTGCCGCCGACCACCACGTCGTCGCGGCCGTCGCCGTCGATGTCGCCGGTGCGGGCGACCGCGGCGCCGAACCACACGTCGGTCCGCTCGGCGACCAGTTCGTGCAACATGGCGCCGGTCGCGCCTGAACACAGGAACGCGCGGCCACGCTCCTGCTCATGGACGCTGTCGGGGGGCGCGCCGACGACGAGGTCGCGGATGCCGTCGCCGTCGACGTCGCCCAGATCGGCGATCACTTCGCCGGCGTTAGGCGCGGGCAACGTGCTGCAACACAGCCCCAGGCCGGTGCGGCCCGAGCGCAGGTA
>CAYMRG010000532.1:0-4112 GCA_964392555.1 uncultured candidatus Brocadiaceae bacterium | reverse complement strand
GCGGGCGAAGGCGATGGTCGCGTTCCCGGGCGGCTTCGGCACGATGGACGAGCTGTTCGAGGCGCTGACGCTGATCCAGACGCACCGCATGCAGGCGATCCCGGTCGTGCTGTTCGGCCGCGACTACTGGCAGAAGGTGGTGAACTGGGAGGCGTTCGTCGACGAGGGCACGATCTCGCCCGACGACCTCAACCTGATCGCCTACGCCGAGACGGCGCAGGAGTGCTGGCAGATCATCGAGGACTTCTACCGGCAGAAGCCGGCGGAACGGCTGCCGCGCGGGCAGTAGCGCGCGCGGCGACGCGGGTAGCATGGTACCGAACCATGAACGACTACCTGCTCCTGATGCACGACGACGCGCCGCCGGGCCGTGAGGCTCCAGAGGCTTGGCCCGACTACTTCGCCAGGCTCCACCGCGCCGACGCGTTCGCCGGTGGCAGCTCGATCGGTGACGGGCTCTGCATGGCGAAGTCGCAACCGGCGCCCGCGATCACGCGGCACCTGACCGGCTACATCCGCATCCGTGCGGCCGATCTCGCGAGTGCCCAGGCCCTGGTGGCCGGCAATCCGGTGTTCGAAGCCGGCGGCACGGTCGAGATCCGCGAGCTGCCGCGCGACTGAGACCACCGCGGCTCACTGCACGACCTGCCAGCGGTGACCATCGGCCCCCACCGTGTTGGCCGCCAGCGCCCCACCGACGATCGTCGCCGCCGGCACGCCGACCAGGCCGCAGCCGGCGGCGGGGCGCGTGGTCAGGCCATCGTAGGCAGCGTCCTTGGTCACCAGGATGTCGCCGCCCTGGTTCAGGAAGTAGGTGACGCTGCCGGTGCGGTTGCGCGTCACCGGCCACGCCACGCAGGTCCAGGCGATCTCGGCACCGTCGGCGTCGATCGCCGCCGCGTTGCCGGGCGTCGCGAGCAGCCCGGCGCCGCTCGCGTCGGGCAGGTAGAGCGCGAGCAGATAGCCCTTCGCGTGCACGTAGCCGGCCGCGTCGAGGGCGCCGAGCGACATCGCGAGCGTCGGCGGCACCATGCGCCCATCGCCCGAACGCAGCGGTTGCGCGCCGGCGAGTTCGCCGAGCCCGAGCGCCTCGCCGAGTCCATCGTGGTCGACGTCGAGCACGGTCTGCGAGCGACACTGCATCTGCGCGGTGCAGACGCTGCGCAGCGCGGCGATCACCGTGCGTTCGTTGGCGACGGCACGGCTGCTGACGAGGTTGGGCACGGCGATCGCGGCGATCACCGCGAGAATCGCGACGACGATCATCAGCTCGACGAGGCTGAAACCCAACTCACGGATCCACATGTTCGAAGGCCTCCTGGCGCCCGTGCACCCGAGCGACGGGCGGGATCGGCCGCGACCGCCGCGCGTGCGGCGGCGGCGCTCACGGAGACGCCCACGGCATCGCCGGGTGCGCCGGGCGAGATTCCACTCAAGCTCCGGCCGCGGCGGGCGATTCGATCACCCTTCCAGCCGTGAGTCAGGTTCGCGTCTGGGCATGGGACGGCGACCTCGTCCAACTGGACATATCCCCGTCGCGAGATCCCTGAGCGATTGCTCTTCTACGGCAGGCGCACCACATCCCCGTCGCGCTGCCCACCCCCGTCGGCGACCAGCCGTTCGATGCCCCGCACCATCACCTCGCGCACGACCGAACCGAGCCGCGTGATGCCGAAGCAGCGGGCGGCCTCGCGCGCGAGGTCATCGGCGGTCAGCGCCTGGTGCTGACGCAGCAGCCAGCGCATCGCGTTCTCGACCTCGACGACCGGCAGGTCCTCGGCGGCACGCGGCGCGTCCTCGCCGTCACCGGGCACGCGGAAGCCGCGCCAGGCGGCGGGATCGCGGTCGGCGGGCCACAGCGCAGCGTCGACCTCGCGGGCGTCGGCGGGCAGCGCCTCGCGCAGCCGTTCGCGGACGCGCTCGGTGATGCGGCTCACCTGCCACGCGTCGGCGATGCGGCGCGCGAGCAGCGCGAACGACACCGGCGCCTCGGCGGCGAGCTCGGCGGCGACCTGCGCGCGCAGCTTCGGCAAGGCCGCGGCGCGGGCGAACGCGTCGCCGTCGCCATCGCACGGCAGCTCGGCGGCGACGTAGGGCTGCGGGCCATCGGGGTCGTCGGCGACGACTTCGGCGGCGTTCGCAGCAACGGCTTCGGGCTCGGTTTCCGCCGCGGGTTCGACCTCGGGCGCGGGCTCGCTCTGCGGCACCACGACCGGCGCCGACGCGATCGGCGTCGCCGCCGCGACCGGCAGCGCGCGCACGGCCACGGCCAGCGCGGCCTCGATGCGGTCGATCTCGGCGCGCGCGTCCTGCCAGAAGTCGGTCGACCAGACGCGGTGCAGACGCCAGCCGAGCCCTTCGAGCACCGCGCCGCGCAGGCGGTCGCGGTCGCGCGCGTTCGCCGCGCTGTGGTAGCTGGCGCCGTCGCACTCGATGCCGAGCAGGTAGCGACCGGGCGCCTGCGGATCGACGATCGCGAGGTCGATGCGGTAGCCGGAGCAGCCGATCTGCGTGTGCACCTCGTGGCCGCGCGCGAGCAGCGCGTCGCGCACCGCGGCCTCGAACGGCGAATCGACCTCGCCCGACGGGTTCGCCGCGGCGGCCGCGTGCAGCGCCACCTCGCCGCGCTGCGCGTAGTCGAGGAACGCGCGCAGATGCTGCGCGCCGAGCGCGTTGCTGCGGTTGGCGACCTGCTCGGCGCCGAGCGACGTGAACACCACCAGCTCGCGCCGCGCGCGCGTCACGGCGACGTTGAGCCGCCGTTCGCCGCCCTGCTGGTTCAACGGGCCGTAGTTCTCGTGGACCTTGCCGGCGGCGTCGGGCCCGTAGCAGATCGAGAACACGATCACGTCGCGTTCGTCGCCCTGCACGTTCTCGAGGTTCTTCGTGAACACCGGCTCGTGCGCCTGCGCGAACGCCGGCTCGATCTCCGGGTGTTCGCGGCGCGCGCGGTCGAGCAGGTCCTCGATCAGCACCTGCTGGGCGCGGCTGAAGGTGACGATGCCGAGGCTCTGCTGGCGGCGCGCCGGGTCGCGCAGCCGCGCCGTGACCTCGGCGACCAGCGCCTCGGCCTCGATGCGGTTCTGCTGCGAACCCGCGCGGTCGTAGACGCCGGCGACGCGCACGCAGCGCACGCCGAGGCCGTCGCCGGCGCGCTGCGGCGACGGGAAGGTCAGCAGGCGGTTGCCGTAGTAGTTGCGGTTGCTGAACGCGATCAGCGATTCGTGGCGGCTGCGGTAGTGCCAGTCGAGGTGCTGGCGCGGCAGGCCCGCGGCGCCGCACTCGTCGAGCACGCTCTCGAGGTCCTCGGGGATCTCGTCGGGCAGCGGCTCGTCGTCGGCGCGTTCGGCGCGCTGGAAGAACGTCGTCGGCGGGAGCTGGCGGCTGTCGCCGACGACGACCAGCGACTCGCCGCGACCGATCGCGCCGACCGCGTCCCACATCGGGATCTGCGACGCCTCGTCGAACACGACGAGGTCGAAGCGCGCGCTGCTGCGGCCGAGGAACTGCGCGATCGACAGCGGGCTCATCAGCACGCACGGCGCGAGCCGCCGCAGCAATCCCGGCATCTCGGCGAGCAGCTTGCGCACCGGCTTGTGGCGCCGCTGCTTCTTCAGCTCGCGCTCGAGCACGCCGAGCTCGCTGCTGGCGACGTTCGTGTCGCGCACCTGCGGCACCTGCGCGCACAGCCGCGCCAGCGTGACCTCGGCGGCGAGCCGGATCGCGCGACGGTCCAGCTCGGCGAAGCGCGCGATCGCGCGTTCGTGGTCCGGGCCGCGGAAGCGCGCGAGCTGCGGCTCCTCCTGGTGCAGGAGATCGAGCCACGCCTCGCCGAACGAGCGCGCGAAGGTCGGCTCGAGCAGAGCGGTCGCAAGCTCGCCGAGCGCGTGGCGATCGACCAGCGGCCCGCAGGCGCGCGCGCGCGCCGCGGCGGCCGCGCCGACGTAGGCGCAGTGCTCGCGCAGGCGCGGCAGTGCCTCACCCCAGCGCCGCGCGCGCGCCGCGATCGCCGCGAGCCAGCCGGGCCGGGCCGCAGAGCCGAACGCGCGATACTCGTCGAGCTGCAGCGGGGTGCGCACGGCCGCGCGCGCCGCCTCGAGTTCGTCGGCGGC
>CAYMRG010000531.1:0-4118 GCA_964392555.1 uncultured candidatus Brocadiaceae bacterium | reverse complement strand
CATCGCTGGACCGTGACCTGGCACGGCACCGACGAGGGCGGCAAGCACTGTCGCGCCTGCCACGGCGAGACGCAGCGCGACGGCCGCAGCGTGTTCGGCCCCGAGCTGCGCCAGGTCGAACGCGCCGGCTTCACCGCGGCCGAGCACGCCGACGAGCGCGCGCGCTACACCGCGGCACCGCGGCGCCACGGCGAGCAGTTCGCCGCGCACGCCGGCGGCCGCGAGTGCACCACCTGCCACCAGAACGGCGCGATCGCCGAACGCGCGGCGAATCCGCCGCGCACGTTCTGGCACGCGCTGCACCTGACCGCCGCCGTGCTGACACCCGGCCCCGGCACCGCGGGCGAAGCCAGCGTCGATGCACGGCAAGGCTGCGTGTCGTGCCACGCCGATCTGCAGAAGGCGACCGCGCTGCTGCCGGCGGCGCGCGGCAGCTTCGCCTGGCCGGCCGACGCCGCCGCGCAGGCGGCGTGCCGCGAATGCCACAGCGACGGCGATCGGCAGCTGGTGATGACGCCGGCCCCGAGCACCGTGCCGCCGGCGCGCCTGCGCCCCGTCGCCGACTTCCCGCACGACGTGCACGTCGGCAGCCCGACGTTCGGCAAGCAGGGCGACCTCGCCGACGGCTGCTTCGCCTGCCACACGTTCGCGGCGGCGGACACCGCCAACGCCTACGCGTTCGTGCCGCGCACGCTCGCCAACGCCGCGGACTGCACCAAGTGCCACGCCGGCCACGCCGACGTCGGCGGCGGCAGCTGCCGGCAATGCCATCCGGCCGAGGCCGGCCGCAGCAATTCGTTCCTGATCAGCGCCGCCGTGCCGGCCGGCACGCAGCTCGGCGGCCGCGCCACGCCCGCGGCACCGACGCGGCCGTGGCCGGCGCGCAACGGCTTCCGCCACCTGTCGCCGGGCCACAGTGCGCCGGACCTGACCTGCGCTACGTGCCACGACCAGACCGCGCTCGCCGCCAGCAAGTCGCTCGCCGACGTCCCGGTACCCGACGAGGCCACGCTCGCCTGCCGCCAGTGCCACGTCGAGAAGCAGTTCCACTGGCGGTGATGGCACCGGCCGCCGGCCGCTGCGGCGGTCTGCGGCGGTCAGCGGCACCGGCGCGGCGTCAGCCCTTCGCGCGTTCGGTGCCCGGGTAGCCGTCGCGCTCGTTGCCCAGACGACCCCGCGTCGCCGGCGACATGGGTGCGGCCCGCAGCGCCTTGTCCTCGGGCGTGCCCAGCGCGCCGTTGACGACGGCGGTCCAGTCGCCGCTGGGCAGCCAGTGGCAGCGCAGGCACTCGGTCGGCGAACGCGGCGCGGCGTCGTTCTTCGGGTGGACGCGCCCGCTCGGGTGCGCCGCGAACAACTGGTCGTCGGCGTCCCGGTCGATCGGGCGAATGCGCGTCGGTTCGCGCGCCTCGCGGTTGGCGAGGTGGCACTCGGTGCAGCGGCCGGTCGCCGGATGGAACTGGCCGGCGGCGAAGCCGGCGAACGGCGTCTGCTGCTGACGGTAGTGGCGGTCGTCGGCGGCGGCGGGCGAACCGCGCGTCGGCGGCACGTCGAGCTGCCGCGGCTCGCCCTGGCCGTGGCACAGGCGGCAGCTGCGCACCGGCTCGCCGAACAGCTGCTCGGCCTGCGGCCCACCGACCTCGTGGTCGTGGCACTTGCCGCAGGCCAAGGCCTCGGCGGTGGTCGTGACGTCGCCGCCGTCGGCGGCGAGCGCGTGGCACTCGGCGCACCGCAGCTTCGCCGTCGTCACGTGCGCCTGGTGCGAGAACTCGACACAGGCCGCGGCCGGCGGCACGGTATCGACCGTCTCGCCTTCGCCGAGCAGCTCGGTGACCGGACCACCCCAGTGGCACTTCGCGCAGACGCCGAGGTCGTAGGTGCGATGGCTCGCGCCGGCGAGCGCGGCCGAGGTCGCGGCCACGCCGACCGTCGGATGGCAGCCGCGGCAGTCGTCCGGCTGCGGTTCGGCGGCCAGGTGCGTCGCGTGCCGGAACGGCTTCCGTTCGAGCCGGCTCGCCAGAACCGGCACCCGCGCGCGGTGGCACGTCGCGCAATCGGCGAGCGCCGGGCGGCCGGCGGCCGCGGCCCGCGCGATGCCGTCGGCGGTGACGTCCGGGTGCACGTTCGCCGGGAAGACGAAGGTCCGTTCGCGCCGACGCTGCACCTGGGCCTGCGGCCGCGCCGCCGCGAAGTCCGCAGCGCCGAACACGTGGCAACTGCCGCACGCCTGCCAGCCGCCACCCTGGCGCGTGCTGTCGTGCAGCGGCTTGGCGACCGTCTCGCCGGTCGTCCAGCGCTTGCCGTCGTGACAGCCGATGCAGTCGACGAAGCGGTTGCGGCTCTTGCCGGCGGCGAACGGGAAGTCGCGCCCCGGCCGCCCCGGCGGCGGTGGCGCGTAGGTGTGGCAGGTCGTGCAGCTGCCATCGCCGGCCAGTTCGCGGTAGGCCGCGTCGTTGGCGACGTCGGTCCGGCGCGTGCCGCCGATGAAACGGTAGTGGTCGGCGTGCGCGAACGTGCCGAGCGACCACAGCTCGCGCACCCGCACGCCGCCGACCGCGGCGGGCGCGAGCGGCACACGCTGCGCATCGGCCTGGTGGCACTTGCCGCACGCCTGCTGCGGCGGCGCGGCCACGCCGACGCCGCCGGCCGCGGCGCGTCGGACCTGGTCGTGGCAGTCGACACAGGTGAAGCCTTCGGCGTGGTCGGCGTGGTCGAATTCGGTGCCGGCCGGCAGCTTCGGGCTGTTCATCCCGCCCTTGTCGCCGCCGAACACGGTCGCGAACCGGGTCGCGTAGTCGGGCGCGTCGGGCCTGGCGAGGAAGTCCCAGCTCGTCGGCTGCGCGCGCCCTTCCTCGTGGCACTCGGCACACGAACCCGGTCCGGTCCGGATCGTGAAGTTGCCCGGCACGAAGCCCTGCGCATCGGGCGGATGACACTGGCGGCACGCGAGCGCCTCGTGGGTGTGGTGCCGGAACGCCTGCGCGGTCCGCGTGTGCTGCCGACGGAGATCGTCCTCCCAGCCGGGCGCGAACTTGCGCACCAACCGGCCGTCGCCGATGTGGCACGCATCGCACTGCGCCTGCGGCGCCGAGACCTCGCGCTGGGCGTCGAACCGGTGGCAGCCGCGGCAGTCGCGCCAGACCTCCGGGTTGGCGGGGCGCTTGTCGCCGCCGCGGAGCGCCCACGCGGCGGGCACGTGGTTGATGTGGGTGAACGGGCGGAAATCGGGCTGCTGCGCCGACACCGTCGCCAGCAGCAGCCAGGCGGCCACCACGCGCCACACCACGATCCAGCGCGCACCCATCAGCCGTCCGTCTTGCCGCTCGGCACGATCTTCACCGGCCCCTTCAGCATCGCCTGGCAGGCGAGGCGGCACTTCGCCTCGTCGAGCTTGCCACCGAGCTTCTTGTTGGCCTTCTTGATGGTGTTCTTCTCCTTCGAGCTGGCCTCGACCAGGTTCTCCATGCCGCCGACGACCGTCACGACGCACTTGCCGCAACTGCCGCCGGTATCGCACGGGTCGCTCTGGTCCCAGCACTCCCACAGCACCTGGCACTTGCCGCCGATGCCGCTCGACTCGTCGGTGGCGGCGCCGTTCTCGGCCAGGTAGCTGAGCATCGGCTTGTCGCTGCCGGCGGCGATCTTGGTGCCGTCGGCGAGTTCGACCGCCGGCGGACCGCTCGGCGCAGCGACCGGTGCCGCGGCGGGTGCGGGTGCGGGTGCGGGTGCCGGTGCGGCGCTCGCCGCCGGGGCCGCAGGCGCAGGCTTGGGTGCGGGCGCTGCCGCCGCCGGGGTCGCGGCCGGGGCAGCGGCCGGCGGAACGGTCGGGCGCCGGGCGACCACCTGGGTCTGGTGCATCCCGGGCGCCGGCGCAGCCTTCCCCAGCGTCGCCGTGCCGTCGCCGGCGACCAGCACGTCGCTGCGCATCTCGACGAAGCGGAAGCGCTGCTCACCCATCCACACCTCGTCGCCCTCGTTGAGGCGCAGCGGGGTGCGCAACTCGAGGAACGTGCCGTTGCGGCTCGTGTCGCGCACGCGCACGACGCCGCCCGCGTCGCTGACCGACAGGTGCGACCGCGACAGCGCGTAGTCGCGCGCATCGAGATCGTCGCGGCCGA
>CAYMRG010000530.1:0-4119 GCA_964392555.1 uncultured candidatus Brocadiaceae bacterium | reverse complement strand
CGCGTCGCCTGCAGCGCCGCGGCGGTTCGCTCGGCGTGATCGCGGCGCTGGTCGCGGTCGCGGCGGGGGCCGGCGGCTACTTCTGGTGGCAGGCGCAGCGCAGCGGTGGCGACGCCACCGCCGCCTCGCCGCAGCAGCGCCAGGCGCTGGCGGTGGCCGGCAACAAGCTCACGGCGGCGACCGCCGCCTGCGAAGGCGAGACCGGCTGGAACCTGCGGACCGGCGGCGTCGGCTTCCAGCCGACGGCGCAGCGGCACACCGGCAGCGGGGCGCTGCTGGCGCAGCGCGCCGAAGGCGACAGCGCGGACTTCGCGCTCGCGGGTCTGCAGCAGGACCTGCCGGTGTTCGGTGGGCGCACCGTGCTGCTGGCCGCCCATGTGCGCACCAGCGGCAACGCCAAGGTCGCCGTGCGCGCCGTCTGCTCGGCGAAGGACGACGCGATGCCGTTCCACTTCCGCTGCGGCACGACGCCGCTCGCCAGCGAGGCCTGGCAGCGCGTCGAAGTCGCGGTGCCGGTGCCGCCCGGTTGCGACCGACTGCAGATCGAGATGCTGGCGTTGCTCGGCGATGGCGAGGCGAGCGGCTACGTCGACGACGTCGCGCTGACCGATGCCCCGGGCGGTGCAGGCGCCGCGGCGCCGCTCGACCTGCGGCTGTCGGAGTCCGGCCAGACGGCGCTCGGCAACCAGGCGGCGCTCGCCGTCCGTTCGACCGACGGCGAGGACCCGGCGACGCTGCTGGCCGTCGTGCCCGACCAGGTGCCGGCCGAACTGGCCGCCCTGCAGGCGCTCGACCTCTGCGCGTTGTCCGATGTCGGCGCGACCCTGGCGTGCACCGCCGCGGAGCACGCATTCACCGTCACCGCGACCGGCGCCGACACGCTGCAGCTCGTGTTCCCGGCCGACGCGGCCGACCGGCTGCTGGCGGCGGGCGCCGACGGCGCGTTCGCGTCGACGCCCGGCGACGGCACGTTCACCGCGCAGTCGATCCTGCTCGGCGACCGCGCGACGCGCCTGCTGGTGCGGCTCGCGGCGCCCGTCGCCTGCCGCGGCCGCTCCGGCGGCAACCTCTACCGGCTGGCGATCGCCAGCGGCAAGTTCGAGCTCGAGCTCGGCTTCCGCAGCGAGCGGTTGCAGGCGGAAGACCTGCTGCGGCGGGCCCGCACCGCGGCCAACGACCGGCGGCCCGGTGAGGCGCTCGATCGGCTCGACGAGCTGCTGGCGAAGGTGCCGCACGATTCCCAGACCCTGGCCGACGCGCAGACGCTGCGCACGCAGCTGCTCGCCGACCAGGCCGACGCGCTGCGTGGGCTGGTGCAGGATCTCGGCGAGGCGCGGTTCTTCGAGACCCGCGGCGGCTACGCGCGCATCGCGCTCGGCCTCGACGACCTCGTCGAGCGCTACGGCGAGCGCCACCTGGCCGACGCCGACGCCGTCAAGGCGCTGCGCCAGCAGGTGCAGGCGGCGATCGCCGCGATCGACCGCGCGGCGCACGACGCCGAGCGGGCGCGGCTGCTCGAACTGGCGAAGTCCTTCACCGAGGCGGGCAAGACCTCGCTGGCGAAGGCGGTCGACGACTACGTGGTGCGCGTGCTGCCGGCCGATGCCGGCGGCGGCAACGGGGACGGCGGCGGCGCCGGCCCCGGCGAAGGCAAAGGCAAGGAGTAGGGGCGGCTCATGGCTAGCAAAGCGACGGCTGTCGACATCGGCAGCCACAGCAGCAAGGTGCTGACCGCGCAGGTCGGCAAGCACGGGGTGCGCATCGTCCGGTTCGCCGGCCTGCCGCGCGGTGACGAACGCGCGGTGCCGCTCGGCAGCGCCGGTGTGCCGTTGGCGGGTGTCGTCTGCGGCCTCGCCGGCCGCGACATGACGCTGCGCTACAGCCAGGTCCCGCCGACGCCGGACTGGCAGTTGCGCAACCTGATGGACCTCGAGATCCAGGACCTCGCCCAGCAGTCCGGCGGCGCGCTGTCGGCCGACTACAACCTGCTGCCGGCGCAGGATCCCGAGGCGGGCGTCGAGACCGTGCTGCTGGCCCTCGCCAAGGACGAAGCGCTCGAACGCCTGCAGGACGAGGTGCGCGCCGGCGGCGGTTCGGTCGCCGCGTTCGTGCCCAACTGCACCGCGCTCTACAACGCCTACCTGAAGTGCGGCCCGGTCGAACAGGACGCGGTGTTCTGTCTGGCCAACATCGGCCACGAGACGATCGACATCGCGCTGGTCAAGGGCACCGACCTGCTGTTCGCCCGCAACCTCAGCGGCGGCACCAAGGTGCTCGACGACGCGCTGGCGGCGGCGTTCCAGGTCAGCGGTCGCAAGGCCGAGGCGCTGAAGAAGGACCTGCTCGACCTCGATCCGCAGAGCCGCGGTCGCTACGCCAGCGGCCAGGCCGAGAAGGTCACGCTGGCGGCCGGCGGCGCCGCCAACTCGATCAGCGCCGCGATCCAGAGTTCGCTGTCGTTCTGCAAGGCGCAGACCAAGCTCGCCGACCTGCGGCTCGACAAGGTCCTGATCTGCGGCGGCGGCGCGCGGCTGCGGGGCCTGCGCGGCTTCCTGCGCGAGCAACTGCGCTGCCCGGTCGAGCTGTTCGATCCGTTCGCCAACCTCGATCTCGCCGAACTGCCCGAGGCGGACGCCGAACAGCTGCAGGCGATGCGCCACGAAGCGGTCGTGGCCCTCGGTCTCGCGGTCGGTCGGCTCGACGATTCGCTCTACGCGCTCGAGATCCTGCCCGAGGCGGTGCGCAAACGGCAGCGCTTCACGCAGCGCACGATCTGGAACATCCTGGCCGGCGCGGTGGTCGTCGGGCTGCTCGGCCTCAAGGCCTACTACGCCAAGCAGGAGCTGGCGGCCGCGAACAGCGCGGTGACGCTGCTCGAGCGGCGCGTCGCGGGCGACAACGCGGTCAGCGCCGAGGCCCAGGCCAAGATCGACGCCAACAAGACCGCGCGGCTGGTCGTCGACCACCTCGCCGGCGAGGCGTTGCCGCTGCACAGCGCGCTGCGCACGGTGCGCAGCGTCGCGGCGCACCTGCCGCCGCAGCTGTGGATCGACAAGGTCGCGGTCGGCGCGCCGGCGCGCGGTGGCCAGGCCAAGCAGCCCGTCGTCACGGTCGAAGGCCGCGGCAAGGAACTCAACGGCGTCGAGGTCAGCAGGGTGTTCCAGGACTTCTACAACTCGGTCAGCAGCGAACTGAAGGCGGCCGGTGCCGCGGTCTCGCTGCAGAGCCCGTCGACCACCGACGTGCGGTTCACGATCACCGTCGACTTCGCGGGAGGTCGCTGATGGACGTCGGCGCATTCGTCCAGGAGAACCGGCGCTGGCTGATCGGCGTCGCCATCGGCGGACTCGTCTACCTGATCGGCAGCGTCGTGATCGGTTCGATCTACGACCCGCAGCCGGCCAGGGCGCGGATGCTCACGCTCGCCCGGTCGGCCGGCAACGCGCAGCTCTACGGCCGCGACGCCCGCCAGGCGGCGAGCGACGAGGCCGACCAGCTCGCGGCGGCACAGCAGCGGCTGCGCACCGAGATCGCGTTCCAGCCGGCGGCGAAGTACCAGCCGCAGGGGCGCGACGTCGCCGAATACCTGTTCCAGGTCGGCCGCGAGCTGAAGCAGCGCGTGCTCGACCAGGCCGCGGAGCGCGAGGTGCAGCTCGGCGACAAGGACCTGACGTGGGACGTGCCGACCGGCGTCGACGAGATCCGCGACGTGCTGCTCGGCCTCGACGTCGTCGACACGGCGTGCCAGCGGCTGTTCGCCGCGCACGACGCCGTGCGGCAGAAGGACCCGGCGGCGATGGGCCTGCGGGCCGTGCAGATGAAGCTCGAATCGCGGCGCGGCCAGCGCGCGCCGTTGCGGTCGCTGCGGCCGGGCGAGGTCGACCTGCGCGACCTGATCGAACAGCAGACCGTGTCGTTCACGTTCCAGTCGGATGTGCCGACCTGGATCGCCTTCCTCGAGGCGTGTCGTCAGGACGGGCGCACGCTGGCACTCGGCAGTTGGACGGTGCAGGGGCCGGCGCGCGCCGGCGCGCCGGGCACGGTCAAGGGGACGCGGTCCGGGCGGTCGTTCAAGGAAAGCAAGTGATGGCGTTCAAGGAGAGCAAGTGATGGCGATCC
>CAYMRG010000529.1:0-4126 GCA_964392555.1 uncultured candidatus Brocadiaceae bacterium | reverse complement strand
CGGCGACAGCGTGCGCAGCCCGCGCGGCGTCAGCAATTCGCGCGCGGCCTTGTCGACCACGCCCTGCCGCTGCGCCGCGGTCAGCGGCGAACGCGGCAGCGCCGCGGCGAGCACCATGTTGGGCCGCACGCTCGCGTCGACGAACTCGCCCTGCACGCAGTCGGCGAGGTGCCCGCCGGTGCGCGCGCGGCTGCCGCCGCCGGTGTCGGCCTGCGGCAGCCAGAACCGGCGCACGAACGATTCGCCGCACCGGTCGCGCGGCTCGCGCAGGTCCTGGTGGCCCTGCGCGACCAGCCAGTCGAGCAGCGCGAACCACAGCGCCTGGATCTCGACCGGCTGGCCGGCGCGCGGGGTCACCGGGCCGCGGCTGGTGCGCGCATCCATCCAGGTCGCGTTGAGGTCGTCGCGGCCGGCGTGCAGCAGGCCGTCCGCCGCGACGGCGAGGCCGAGGTCGGTGCCGGCGCGGTAGGCGTCGGCGATCGCGCGCAGCGCCGGCGCGTAGCGATCGCGGACGCGCGCGGCGTCGGCGCCGGGCGCCTCGGCGTAGCGCTGCACGGCGAGCGTGAACCACAGCGCCGCGTCACAACTGCCGTAGTGGCTGTCGGCGACGCCGCGGCCGTAGATGTTCGGCAGCAGGCCGCGGCGCAGGAACGGCAGCGCGCCGTCGAGCACCGCCTCGCAGTCGGCGACGCGGCCGCGGGCGAGCGTCAGCCCGGGCAGCGCGAGGAACACGTCGCGCCCCCATTCGCCGAACCACGGGAAGCCGGCGAGCACGCCTGGCCGTTCGCCGGCGGCCCGGTAGAGGAAGTCGTCCGCGCCGTGGGCGAGCCGCGCGCGCAGCGGATCGGCATCGCCGGCCACCGCCTGCCAGCGCGCCGCGGCCGCGGCGAGCGCGCGTTCGCCGAGCGCACGCGGCTCGTCGCACGGTTCGTCGAGCGTGCACACCGCCCACGCCGAGGCGCCGGGGGCGAGGTCGAGTTCGAGCCGACCGGGGCTCCACCGATCGCCGCGGTGGTCGTAGCCGCGGTCGCGGTCGATCGCGTAGAGGAAGTTGCGGTACCACGCACCGTCGGCGACGAAGGCCGCGACGCCGTCGACCGACAGCCAGAGCGGCGGCAGGTTGCGGTTGGCGCGGAAGCCCCAGCTCGCGCCGCGCGCCAGCACCTCGCGGTCGATGCCGTCGTCGGCCGGCGGCAGGTGGTCGACGTCGCCGGTGCCGAGCAGCGGCCGCACCGTGAGCCGCAGCGATCGGTCGCCGAGGTTCTGCCAGCACACCGCGAGGCACGGCGCGCCGGCGTCGACGCGCCGCAGCACGACCGACCGGCGCAGCGCGAAGCCGTCGCCGCGGAACGTCCACGACGGCTGCGGGTGCGGCTGGAAGTCGACCTGCGCATCCGGCGGCACCGGTTCGGGCAGATCGGCCCAGTGGGCGTGCAGCAGCGAGCGCGGCGGGCGACCCGGAGCGGTCACCCGTTCGTCGAGGCCGGCGACGACCATATGGCGCCGCGCGCCGTCGGCCGCGCGGGCGATCCACAGGCCGTGGTAGCGGCGCAGCGGCAGGTCCGCGACCGTGCCGCAGCCGTAGCCGCCGGCGCCGTCGGTCGTCAGCCATTCCGCCAGCGGCGGCAGCACGCCGAACGGGTCGCGAGGAGGTGCGGCGGCTCTGGGCATCGGCGTCGGTCTCTGGCCTGCAGTCGTCGGCACGAGCCTACGTCGCGAACCCCCGGTATCAACGGTCCCTTGGTCCCGGATTCCCCGAGAGCCACTGTCACAACGGCGCGCGTCGCTGCATCCTTCTGCCACTGCCGGCTCAGGCTCTCGCCCCTCTCCACGCCATGGTCGTCCTGGACCTCAAGAACACCCTCGTCTTCCTGCTCGCGGGCGGCGAAGGCAGCCGCCTGAAACCGCTGACCAGGAACCGCGCCAAGCCCGCGGTGCCGTTCGGCGGCTGCTACCGCATCATCGACTTCACGCTCAGCAACTGCATCCACTCGGGCCTGCGGCGCATCAACCTGCTGACGCAGTACCAGGCGCGCTCGCTCGAGGAACACATCCGCTTCGGCTGGAACTTCCTGCCGCGCCGACTCGAGCAGTGGATCACGTGCACGCCGCCGCACCACGTCACGGTCGGCAAGTGGTACCGCGGCACCGCCGACGCGATCTTCCAGAACCTCGACTCGATCCACGGCTGGCGCCCGCCGAACGTCGTCGTGCTGTCCGGTGACCACATCTACCAGATGGACTACCGCGACATGCTGCGCGAGCACGTCGAGCACGAGGCCGCGCTGACGATCGGCGCCGTGCGCATCCGCGCCGACGAGGCGAACCAGTTCGGCATCCTGCAGGTCGCCGCCGACGGCCGCGTGATCGGCTTCGTCGAGAAGCCGAAGCAGAACGCGCCCGAGATCCCCGGCGACCCCGGTCACTGCCTCGCCTCGATGGGCATCTACGTGTTCGAGACGCAGGAGATGGTGCGGCGCCTGCAGGCCGACAACGCGATGCCCGAGGGCCAGGGCGGCGACTTCGGCACGCACGTGATCCCGCGCATGATCCACGAGGTGCCGGTCTACGCGCACTTCTTCCGCGGCCTCGACGGCGACGAGCCGTACTGGCGGGACGTCGGCACGATCGAGGCGTACTTCGAGGCCAACCTCGACCTCTGCAGCATCAAGCCGAAGCTCAACCTCTATCGCAAGGACTGGCCGACCTACACGCTTTGGCACAACGACCCGCCGGCGAAGACCGTGTTCTCCGAACCCGGTGACGGCCGCCGCGCCGAGGTGCAGGACAGCCTGCTGGCGCCGGGCGTCGTCGTCTCCGGCGCGAAGGTCCGCCGCTCGCTGCTCAGCAACCTCGTCTACGTCGACGAGCACAGCCAGCTCGACGAGTGCATCGTGATGCGCGGCGCCTCGGTCGGCAAGCGCTGCAAGATCCGCCGCACCATCATCGACAAGTGGAACAAGGTGCCGGACGGCACGGTGATCGGTCACGACATCGAGGCCGATCGCGCGCGCTTCACGGTTTCGCAATCCGGCATCGTGGTCGTGCCGCACGGCTACCGCTGGTAACGCACCGCAGCCGGTGACCCGCCGCCGCTGGCCCGCTCGCGAACGGCGGCCAGACTGTTGGCAATTGCCGTCCCGGCGGCGATCCTTGGGTCATGGTGACCTCGGGAAGTCCAGTCGCCGCCCCGCCGCGGATCCTCCACCTCGCCGATGATCCGACCAGTTCGCGCCTGCTCGGCGAACAGCTCCGCGACCAGGGCCTCGCGTTCGCGGTCCAGCACGTCGACGACGCCGCGCACTTCGAACGCGAACTCGCCGGCCGCGCATTCCAGCTGATCGTCGCCGACCTGCCGCTGCCGTGGCCCGACGCCGGCAGCCGCATCGAGACGCTGCAGCAGCAGCACCCCGAATGGCCGGTGGTGTTCCGGTGGGGCGATCCCGGCGCCGAATCGACCGAACCGCCCAGCCAGCAGCTCGCGGTGACGATCCAGCGCGCGCTGCATCTGTCCCCCAGCCGCTCGCACTCCGCCGAGGATCGCAAACAGATCGTCGCCGAACTGGTCCGCAACCAGCAGCTCGTGCTCGACCTGAACCGCCGCTCGACCGGCGATTTCGTCGCGTTCCTGCAGGAGCTGACGCGGCGCGCCGCCCACGCCATCCAGGTCGAACGCGTCAGCGTCTGGAACTTCGACGCCGGCGGCGAACAGCTGCGTTGCCAGACCATGTACCTGCGCGGCGACGACCGCAACGAAGCCGGCGCGATCATCGAAGGCCATCCGCGCTACCGGGCCGCCCTCGAGACCGCGCTGCAGGTCGCGGCGACCGATGCCTGGGCGGATCCGCGCACCAGCGAGTTCCTCGACGATTACCTGCGACCACTCGGCATCCGCGCGATGCTCGACGCGCCGATCCGCGCCAACGGGCGCGTCGCCGGCGTGCTGTGCTTCGAGCACGTCGGCGCGACGCGCGTCTGGACGCTGCTCGAGCAGTGCCTCGCGGCGTCGCTCGCGACCGTGCTCGGACGCGTGTTCGCCGAACACGAACGGCGCCACTTCGAAGCGCTGACCACGCGCAACGAGAAGCTCGCCGCGCTCGGCCGCGTCGCGGCGACGATCGCCCAC
>CAYMRG010000528.1:0-4136 GCA_964392555.1 uncultured candidatus Brocadiaceae bacterium | reverse complement strand
GAGCATCGTCGAACGCCACGTGCCGCTGCCCGAGGACGAGCCGCGGCGGCGCGGCGGTCGCCCGACGGCCCTGGTCGACCACGGCGACGCGGTCGCGGTCGTGCTGTCGACGCTCGCCCACGCCGGCGCCGGCGGCGACGCGCGGCTCGCGGCGGCGGCGTTCGCGACCGGCCGCGACCACCTGCAGGTGCCGGCGACGATCGCGCTGCTGCCCGGCGGCGACGCGGCGCTGCAGCGCTTCGAGGCGGCGATCGGTGACCTGGCGACGGTGTCGCCGTTCGGCAAGCGCAACCTGATCGCGGCGTGCGCGGCGGCCGCCGGCGCCGACGGCCGGCTCGCCTTCGAGGAGGCCGAGCTGCTGCGCGCGCTGGCCGAGCTGTGGGAATGCCCGATCCCGCGGCGGCGCTCGGCGGCCCGCTGCCATCGCCGTGACGGCGTTGGCAGCGGCACCAGGCCGCGACCGTGTACCGATCCGGGACAGCGACCGCGGGCCACGGCGATCCCAGCCTGGGACACCGTGAATTCCCCGATGCGATCGGCGTCGCGATCGTGTCGATAGAGCGGTTGCCACACCACACGATGAAGACCGCCCTGGTTCCGTGGACGCCACTCGCCGCCACGGCCGCAGCGCTGACGCTCGCGGCCGCCGGCGGCGCCACGTGGCTGGTGGCGATCGGCGCCGGGATCGCCGCGTTCGCCGCGGACCATGCGCGCAGCGAGATGCGCCGGGCGCGCGAGCTGCAGCGCGCCGCCGAGGCGACCGCGCAGAATGCGCAGCAGCTGCGGACGGCGCTGCAGCGCCGCGACGAACAGCTCGCCCACACCGCGCACGAGCTGCGCACGCCGCTGACCTCGGTGGTGACGGCGCTGGCGATGCTGCGCGAGGGCTATGCGACCTCGCCCGAGGAGACCAACGAGTTCCTCGAGCAGGCGACGCTGGCCGCGCGCCACCTCGCGTTCCTGATCAACGACGTGCTCGACGAGGCAGCCCTGGCGTCGGGACGCCTGCGGCTCAGCGTCGGCGAACACAGCGTCCGCGAACTGCTCAAAGACGGCGGTCAGGTCATGGGCCTGCAGACGCAGCGCCGCGGCGTGACGCTGCGCGTGCCCAACGTCGACCCGCGGCTGATCGTCCGCACCGACCCGCGGCGGTTCCAGCAGGTGGTGTTCAACCTGGTCGGCAACGCGCTGAAGTTCTCGACGCCCGGCGACGACATCGAGCTGCAGGTCGAGGAACGCGGCGATCGGCTGCGCTTCCGCGTCGTCGACAAGGGCCCCGGCGTGCCGCAGGAGCTGCGCGAGCGGCTGTTCTCGGCGTTCGCGACCGCCGACGACCCCGCCAACCACCAGGCGCCGAGCACCGGGCTCGGCCTGCACGTCTGCCGACGCATCGTCGAGCAGCTCGGCGGCGCGATCGGCTACGAGCCGGGCGAGGTCCGCGGGTCGGTGTTCTGGTTCGACCAGCTGCGCGGTGGCGGCAGCAGCCCGGCGGCGGCCGCCGACGACGGCGTGGTTGCGGCGGAGCCGGCGCTGCAACGATGATGGGCGGATGCCCCGCCCCCTCGCGCTCCCGGCCCTGCTGGCCCTCGCCGCCGCTGCCCTCGGGCAGGAACCGGCGCGACAGCGCTTCGCCAACCTGAACCAGACCTTCCACGTCGACCTGCCGGTCGGCTGGCGACAGCTCGCGCCCAACGAGGCGCTGCAGCTCCGCGAGCAGCCGGCGGCGCCGCCCGAACTCCAGTTCGCCGAGCCGCGCAGCTACTACGCCATCGGCCCGGTCGAAGAATGGCTGGCCGGGCGCATGCCGAGCCCGTGGCTGCACGTCGTCGAGCAAGGCAACGAATGGCTGCTCGGCGACGACTTCGCCGCCAGCATCACCGAGCAATGGCGCACGGCCGGCGCGGAGGCGGGCGTCCGCTACGAGCTGCAGGCGATCCAGCGCGAACGACTCGCCGACGACCACGAGGTGATCACGGCGGAGCGCACGGCCACCCCGGAAGCGGGACGGGCGACCCGCAGCCTCGACGTCTATGCCCCGGTCGGCGGCCAGCAGCTCACCCTGTCCTTCACCTGCTGGGCGGAGGACTTCGCCCGGTGGCAACCGGAGTTCCGCCGCTGGCTGGGCTCGCTGACGTTCGCCCGGGCCGCGCGCGGCACACCGCAACTCAGCGACCGGCTGTGGACGCCGCTGATCGCCGGGGCCGTGGTCGGCCTGGTCCTGGTGCTGCTCCGGCGCCACCTGCGCCCGCGACATTGAGCCCCGCCCGGCGGTGCGCTACATTCGGCAACGTGCGAACCCGCCGCTGCGCGGCGCTCGCACGGCGGCCGCCCCGCCAACGCCCAGCCCGAATGCCTTGAAGAAGTCCTCCGCACCGAAGGCCGCCCGCCTGCTCGACAAGCACCTGTACGAAGCGGGGCAGCAGTGCCTGAAGCGGTTGTGGTTCGACTGCCACGACCCGTCGACCAGTGAACCGGGGCCCTCGCGCCAGGCGATGTCCGCGGTCGGCGACCAGCTCCGCACGCTGGCCCGCAGCGTGTTCCCGAAGGGCGTGCTGGTGACGGGGGCAACCCCGGACGCGGCCGCCGAGGCGACCAAGCGCCTCCTCGCCGAGGGCACCTCGGTGCTGTTCGATGCGACGTTCGTCGCCGACGGCGTCGAGGCGGGCGCCGACATCCTGGTCCAGCACCGCGACGGTTCGCTCGACGTCTACGAGATCAAGTCCGGCACGCGCATCAACCCGCGCTACGTCAACGACCTCGCCCTGCAGGTGGTCGTGATCACCGCCAGCGGCCTCAAGGTGCGCGCGGCGTTCCTGCTGCACGTCAACCCAAAGTATGCGCACAAGGCCGACAGCGAGTTCCCGCCGATGCAGCTGCTGCGCAGCGCCGACGTGACGGCGAAGGTCGAACGCCACGTCGCCGGCGTTCGCCGCAAGCTGCAGCAGTTCCGGCAGGTGCAGGCGGCCGCCGAGCCGCTGCAGCTGCCGATGGGCACCTACTGCACGGCGCCGTTTCCGTGCCCCTACCTGGCGCGCTGTGCCGCCGAGGCGCCGGCCCAGCCGTTGCGGCTGCTGCCCGAGCTGACGCGCCAGCTCGAGACCGAGCTGCACAAGGAAGGCATCGAGGACCTGGCGGCGCTCGACCCGGCGCGCAACGGCCTGTCGTTCCGCCAGCGGCGCTACCTGACCTGCCTCCGCGACGGCAAGACGATCGTCGAGCCGTTCGTGCGCGAGGAGCTGAATCAGTGCGCGCGCCCGCTGCACTTCCTCGCGATCGCCTACCTGCCCGAACCGTTGCCGCGCTTCGACGGCCAGCGGCCGTGGCGGCAGATGCCGTTCGGCTGGGCGGCGACCACGCTGCATCCGGATGGGCGGCTCGAGAGCGGCAGCTTCGCCCACGTCGACCGCACCGACCCGCGCCCCGGATTCGCCACGTCGCTGGCGAAGCACCTCGAGGTCGGCGGCACCGTGATCTGCTGGGACGACGAGGGCCTCAGCGGCCTGCGCGGCCTGCTCGACGACCTGCCGGACGCGAAGAACGCCACCCGCGCGATCATGGGCCGCCCGCACCTCGACATGATGCACCTGCTCGAGGCCGGCGTGTTCCATCCCGAACTGTCCGACCACCGCGACCTGCGCAAGTCGGTCAAGGTGCTGCTCGACGACGCCAGCGGCGCCGACCTGCCGATCGCCAGTGAGGACGCGCTGCGCGAAGTGCTCGCCAAGGCCGGTGCGCCGCGCGTCCGCAGCGCGACCAAGGAGAAGCTCGCCGGCGAGCTGGTCGAGACGCTGAAGTGGCAGAGCGAGCGGCTGATGCAGTTGTTCGTCCGGTTCGCCGAGGTCGAGCTGCCGCGCAAGGCGCCGGTCGAGGCCACGCCGAAGCCGAAGCCCAAAGCCCCGCCGAAGCCGCTGCCGAAAACCTGACGCCGCAAGGCGCGGCGAGCCAGCCCCGCACTTCTTCCCACCACCAGAGCGCGCGACTTCGTCCGCGACCCGAAGCCGCGCGAAGGCAGTGCCTTCACCCCACCGAGCACACCGAGGGAAGCCCGACGTTCGCTAGCCCGGCAAGCCACGCGCCCCACCCCGAGCGCGCCGATTTCGTCGTCCTGCAAGGAGGGCGACCCGAAGCGCGCGGAG
>CAYMRG010000527.1:0-4138 GCA_964392555.1 uncultured candidatus Brocadiaceae bacterium | reverse complement strand
CTGGAGGAGCGTGGCTTCGAGGTACGGCTGGTGGATGCCCGCCGCGTGAAGAATGAGAGCTCGGCGCAAAAGCGCCGTGGGCACGCCAGCCCAGGACCTGGCCGCGCGACTACGGCCCGCCGCGGCGGTTCGGAGCGGGAGTGCTCGTTCCGGTAGCTACAGGATGCGCTTGCCGAACGCGCTGAGGATCACGTCGACGGCGACCTCGCCCGACTGGTTCTTGACGTCGAGGATCGGGTTCAGCTCGGTGACCTCGAGGCTCGTCATCCTGCCTGTGTCGCTGACCATCTCCATCAGCAGGTTCGCCTCGCGCCAGCTGATGCCGCCCTTCACCGGCGTGCCGGTGCCGGGCACGTCGCGCGGATCCATGCCGTCGAGATCGAATGAAACGTGGAAGCCGGCGGTGCCGTCGCTGACGTAGCCGATCGATTCCTGCAGGATCGCGCGCATGCCGCGCTCGTCGACATCGCGCATCGTGTAGGCGTGCACGCCGGACGCCTTGACGATCTTGCGCTCGACCTCGTCGATGTCGCGGATGCCGATCAGCGCGACGTGGCGCGGTTCGATCTTCGGCGCGAACCCGCCCATCTCGACCAACCGCGGGTGCCCCATGCCGATCAGCGTCGCCAGCGGCATGCCGTGGATGTTGCCGGTCGGCGAGCTGTCCGGGGTGTTCATGTCGCCGTGCGCGTCGACCCAGATCAGGCCCACCTTCTTGCCCTGGTCGCGGAAGTGCTCGCTGACGCCGGACACGGTGCCGATCGCGATGCTGTGGTCGCCGCCGAGCACGACCGGGATCTCGCCCTGGTCGAGCGAACGGCGCACGCGCAGCCGCAGCCGATTGCAGACGTGGAAGATCGGCTCCAGATAGCGCGCATTTCCAGGCCCGGGGTCGCGCGACTCGGGCGCCGGCACGCCAACATCCCCGTCGTCCTCGACGCGGAAGCCGAGCTGGCGCAGCCCCTGGCTGACCCCGGCGATGCGGATCGCCGACGGCCCCATGTCGACGCCGCGGCGGCCGGCGCCGAGGTCCATCGGCACGCCGACCAGTCGGATGGTCTTCTGCCCCTCGCTCGGGGCCTGGTTCTGGATCGAAGTCATACGCGCATACACCCAAGCAACCGAGCCACTCTGTCTCGCTCTTCTCTTCCTTTCTGGCTCTCTCTTCTGCTTCTTCTCTTCTGCTTCTTCTTTTCTGTTTCTTCTCTTCTGTTTCTTCTCTGTGGTCTCTGTGTTCTCTGTGTTTATTTTTCTGTGGAGAAAGAACAAACAGAGAAGAAAACAGAAGAATTAAACACAGAGAACACAGAGACCACAGAGAAGAAACAGAAGGAGAACAGGCAGAAAGAGAAGAAGGAAGAGAAGAGAAGAGGAGAGGAGAAGGTCAGCGGGCAACCAGCGCGACGGGCGCGCCACGGGTGAGGCCGAGTTCCTGCGCCGCGCTGCCGCCGTGGCGCGCGATCTCGAGCAGGCCGAAGGAGCCGACCAGCGCGAGCAGTTCGCCGGGCGCGGTCTCACCATAGGTGCCGGCGAGCGGCAGATGGCGGCCGCCGATCGCGACAGCGGTTGCGCCGCCGAGTTTCTCGGCCGCGAGGTTGGTGATCAGGTTGCCGAAGTGGTCGACGTGGATGACGCGCGGCGCACCGGCGAACGGATCGACGTCGCGCACCGGGTCGCCGCAGCGCGGGCCGAGCGCAGAGAAGCCGTAGCGGCCGCCGGCGAGCCAGGCGGCGATCGGCGCCAGCACGTCGCGGCCGTGGAACGTGCGCGATTCGGGCCGGATCTGCAGGTGCGTGAGGTCGAGTTCCCGCACTTCGGCGGTCGGGTCCGCGGCGAGGACCGCGCCCAGCACGCCGTTGTCCGGCGCGAGCCAGTAGGTCTCGTGCGCCGCGACCGCGAGCAGCCGACGCGCCGTGCCGACGCCGGGATCGACGACGACGACGTGCACCGCGCCCGAAGGGAACCGGTCGATCAGCGACCACGCCCAGAAGGCACCGGCCGCGATGTCCTGCGGCGGCACCTCGTGGCCGATGTCGAGCACCTGCACCTTGCTGCTCGCGCGCACCAACGCCCCCTTCAGGATGCCGACGTACGGATCCCGGGCGCCGAAGTCCGTGAGCAACGTGACCAGTCCGGACGGGCGCGGCAACATGCGGCTGGGAGCGGACAGCATCGTTCGCGGCCATGCAAGGCCGCTCCGCCACCGGCGCGCTATCCTGCTGACGATGTCACTGCTGCCGCTCGCCGCTGCCTTGCTGGTCACCGCCCTGGTCGCACCGGCCCAGGTGCCGAGTGCCGCCAGTGTCACCGAACCCGGCCGCACGCTGCTGCGACCGCTCGACGTGGTGCTCGGCGGCCCGTCCAGCGAGCCGCAACCGCGCACCGTCCTCGTGCTCGTCGATCCGTCACCGGCCTTGGCCGCGGCGGGCTTCGCCGAGGCGTTCGCCCAGGCGTTGCAGCAGAACGGCAAGACGCTGACCAAGACGCGGCTCGGCCTGCAGGTCGTCGGCCAGAAGACGCCGCTGCTGGCACCGACCAACGACCACGCGCAGGTGCTCGAGCGCCTGCGCAGCTGCCTCGCCCAGCCCGCCGATACGTTCCAGAACGTCTACGACGACGTGCGCAACGCGGCCACCGCGTTCCCGCCCGGCGACGCCGAACGCCTGCTGCTGCTGGTCACGCTCGACAACGGCGACGTCGAAGACGACGTCGAGAAGACCGCGGCGCTGCTGCAGAAGGAACGCGTGCACCTGCAGGTTCTGACCAACGAGGCGACGCTCGCCGACAGCTACTGGACCGCGCGCCCCTACCAGGACAAGCCGCGCGGCACGACGTTGACCGGCGCCGACGGGGCCATCGTCGACCTGCCGTGGGGTTGGCTGTTCCAGTACGGCTCGGCCAACGAGACGACGCCCTCCGGTTTCGCCGTCTGGGGCCTGTCGCGGCTCGCCGCCGCGAGCGGCGGCCGCGTCTACCTGTACGCCAGCAGCGCCGACACCAAGCACCAGTGCTCGGTCTTCGGCCGCTGCCTGTTCTGCGACGGCGATCATCTGCCACAGCTGAGCTGGGACAGTTCGCAGGTGGCGCGGCTCGGCCCGTTGGCCGCTTCGCGCGACGAGACGCTTGCGGCGCTCGGCGCCGACCCGTGCTTTCGGGCGATGGTCGCCGCCTGGCGCGCCGCCGGCGAAGCCGGCCTGCTGCAGAGCGCGACCGGCCTGAAGCTGTCGGGCACCAGCGCCGCGCCCGAACGTGCACGGCCGACCCGTGACCTCGACCTGACCGAAACCGCGAGCTTCGACCGCCACGCCAAGCGCGCCCTCGAAGCGGCCAACAAGGCGCAGCAGCTCGGCGACGAACTCGGCAGGCAACTGGCCAAGGTCGACGAAGCCGCGGTGCAGCCGCGCGCGCTCGCCGCGGCCCACTACACGCGCGTGCTGCTGCAGCTGACGCGCGTCAACCTGCTGACGTTCGCCGCCTGGTGCCGCGATGTCGCACCGGCCCAGTTCGCCGGCGGTGAGGCGCCGCTGCCCCCCGAGGTGCCGGTCGTCGACGGCGATCAGCGACCGGTCGGCATCGGTTACAGCACGTTCTGCCTGTGCCACGGCGTGCGGCCGTTCCTCGCGGTCGAACTCCCGGGCGGCGCGGCGTTGCGCAGCGAACTCGAGCAGCTCGACGCCCTGTTCACGGCGTTCGACAGCCGCTACGGCAGGACCCAGTTTGGCACGGCGCTGCGACAGAACGGCATCGCGCAGTTCTGGGTCACCTACCCCGGGGTGCCGCCCAAAGGGCCGCGGCACCGCCAGAAGAGCAATCCCGAGAGCCAAGGGCCGATCTCGCCGCGGCGACCGCCTCGCGAAGGCGGCGGCAGCAGCAGCGGCGGCACGTCGGGGCCGACCACCGGGGGTGGCCGGTGACGAGGCGCTGCGCGCTCTGGCTGCTGGCCGCCGCATTGGCCAACGTCTTGCCGAAGGCCCTGCCGGCGCTGCGCGCCCAGGACACGGCGGCGCTGGTGGCGCAACTCGGCAGCACCGAACTAGCAGCCCGCTCGCGCGCCTTCGAGCTGCTGCAGCAACAGGGCGACGCCGCGGCGATTCCGCTGCTGGCGGCGGCCCCGGAGCTGTTCGTGCTGATTTCCGCG
>CAYMRG010000526.1:0-4149 GCA_964392555.1 uncultured candidatus Brocadiaceae bacterium | reverse complement strand
TGTCGGTCTCGATGCTGCGGTTCAGCGCGCTGATGATGCCGGTGCTGAGGCTGCGGTCGAAGCCGAACGGGTTGCCGATCGCGAGCACGGTCTGTCCGACCTTGAGGTCCGCCGACGAACCGAGCGGGATCGGCGCGAGCTTGCCCGGCGGCGACACGATCCGCACGACCGCGATGTCGTTCGGCTGGCTCGAGCCGACGACGACGCCGTTGTAGAGATCGTCGCCGAGCGCGACCTTGAGCTGGCTGCCCTGCTCGACGACGGTCTTGACGACGTGGTAGTTGGTCACGACCGTGCCGGTCGCGTCCCACAGGAACCCAGTGCCGGTGCCTTCCTGGTAGGTGCGGGCGCGGCCGAACCAGTCGCGCGCCAGCGCCTCGGTCGTGATGTGCACGACCGACGGCGCGTACTTCTCGAAGATCGAGGTCGTCGTCTTCTCGACCTCCATCAGGTCGCCGCGGGCCGCGACCGGCCGCGGATCCCCGCTCGGCGCCGGCGTGAACACGCCGCGGCGGTCGAGCACGAGCCAGACCGCGATCGCGAGCGCGGCGCCGGCGAAGACCAGCGGCAGGGGGCTGGGGCGGCGGGGGCCGAACGATTGGTACTGCGTCATGGTTTTGCGGCTTCGCGTCGTCAGCGTCTACGCGGCAGGGTCGCCACTACACCGGATTGGGCCACAGCTCGCGCCAGTCGCCGCTGGCCTGGCCGCCGCCGGCGCGGCCCTGCTGGCCACGCAGCGCCGTGAACGCCGCCTCGTGCAGCTGCACGCGCTCGAGCGCGGTCGGCGCGAGGATCTGGCCGCAGCTCTCGGCGATGCCTTCGGCGTGCAGGCCGTGGTAGCGGTAGATGTGCGCCGGCGTACCCGACTTGCTGAACTTGACGACGGCCTTGGCTAGCTGCGGCACGCCGAGCAGCGAGCCGAGGTTGTCGAGGAGGCCGATCTCGCCGTCGTGCACCGAGACCACCGGCACGCGGCGACCGGCCAGGTCGACCACGTCGCCGGGGCCGAGCGGACCGTTCGCGCCGCCGGCCGGCCGCAGGTGCAGCGCGCCGCTGACGCCGAGCGTCTCCCTGAGGTGGCGGAAGCCGTCCTTGCGCGCCAGTTCGCCGCACAGCAGATCCGGCGACGTGACGACGGTGACGTTGGCGTAGACGCCGCGGTCCAGCAGCAGCTGCGCGGCCGCGACGGCCTCGGGCACCAGCGCGCCCATGACGAACAGCTCGACGACGTTCTCGCCGGGCTGGTAGCCGCGGTAGCCGCGCCAGTCGATCAGCCGGTAGCCGCCGGCCAGCGCGTGCTGTTCGATCGTCGCGAGGACTTCGGCGTCGGGCGCGTTCGGCACCTCGGCCTCGTGCAGGCCGCCATCCTGCGCCGTCAGGCCGAGCTCGGCGCCGGCCGGTAGCTCGCGCTTCCAGCGCGCCTGGCGGCGCTGCCACTCGAGCAGCACGTTCTGGTGCAGGGCGCGCGTCACGGCGCGGATCAGCACGCCGCTGCGGCCCTGGTTGTCGCGCGCGAAGTGGCGGCGGATCGCGTCGCAGAGGATCCACTCCATCTCGATCGCGAACGCCGGCTCCCACGTGATCAGGTTGGGGATCTGGATGTCGCTCTTCCAGCTGTGCTGCGCGCCCTCGGGCGCCAGCGTGATGCCGCTCGGTGTGCCGACGAGCACGAACGAGCTGCCCCAGTAGAGGTTGTAGTAGAGCTGGTCGAGAGCGCGTTTGATGAAGAAGTCGTAGACCGTCATCATCGGCAGGAACGGGATGCCGGCGACGTGGTCCATCTTGCCGAAGCTGCCGACCGCGGTCATGCAGTTGGCCTCGGCGATCTCGAAGCGGATGTGGCGCGTCCACGCCTCGTCGGTCGGCGCGAGCTCGGGCCGCAGGCGTTCGTGCAGGTCGAGCTTCGACTCCCAGTTCTCGTCGTGGCGCGGGCCGAAGATCTTCTCGTCCATCGCCGGGTTGATGTTGGTCGACGTGCCGACGTCCGGCGCCATCGTCATCATCAGGTCGGCGAGCGGGTTCCACTTCGCCTCGTCGGCGGTCGGCGCCTTGCCGGCCTTCTTCTCCTTGCCGGCGCGCGCGAGTTCGTCGTAGACGCCGATGCGCACGAGCTTGGCGGCGAGCTGGCCCCACATCCACTGCGTGTGCGTGGTCGGCGCGAGCTTGAGGTTGATGTCGAGGCTCTTCGGCATGCCGGCGCGCTCGATCTCGGTGGCGACGCGCTGGCGGTTGGCCTGCGACTGCGCTTCGAGCGCTTCGATGCCGAGCCGCAGCGCGAGTCCGCGCTGGGTCAGGAACCTGCCTTCCTCGCTGTCCGGCGCGAAGCGCGCGAACGGCCGCTCGAGCGTCAGGCCCTGGCCGGCGAGGATCCGCACGACCTCGTCCTCCTCGGGCAGCGCCGAGTGGTTGCCGTTGGCGGCGACGCACTCGAGGCCGCGGCCCTTGACGGTGTGGGCGATGATCAGCGTCGGCGTGCGCTTGTCCTGCTTGCTCTGTTCGAACGCGCGCACGATCACCGCATGGTCGTGGCCGCCGGTGTCGTAGAACAGCCGCACGACCTCGTCGTCCTTCAGCGCGTCGAGCAGCTTCTTGCAGTCCTTGTCCTGCGCCGTGATCGCGTCGCGCATCAGCTGCGCATCGCGCTTCCACAGCAGCGCCTGGAAGTGGTAGTCGGTCAGACCTTCCTCGAACACCGCGCGCAGCGCGTCGCCGCCCTTCCGCGCGAACACCTGTTCGCGGAACGAGCCGTGGCGCAGCTGGATCACGTGCCAGCCGTTGGCGCGCGCGGTGCCTTCGATGCGGTCGGCGTCGGTGCCCTTGAGGCCGCGGTTGTTCGGGATGCGCGTGCCGTCGAGGTTCTGCCGGTTGTAGTCGACGATCCAGGTGACGTTGCCGAGTTCGCGTTCGGCGACCTCGGGCAGCACCTCGAGCAGCGACCCTTCGCGGAACTCGCTGTCGCCCATCATGCACCAGAAGTGCGGCTCATCGACGTCCCAGCCGTGCTGGCGCGCGTAGCGGTAGGCGAGCGCGAGGTAGACCGCGACGACCGGCGGGATGCCGACCGAGCCGGACGGCAGGAAGCGCCATGCGTCGGGATCGGCCTCGGCGTGGTAGCTCTGGAACACCGGCGCGCCGTCGTGGGCGAAGCTGCGCAGGCGGGTCATCACGGCTTCGGCCTCGGCATCGCCGAACCAGCGGCCGTCCTTGTGCCGGAACAGGCCGAGCGCGTGGTGCAGCGAGTGGTCGACCGGCGAGGCGTGCGGCTTGCAGCAGAGGAAGTCGCCGGGTTCGCGCACCGCGAGGTGCAGCGCCGCCATGAAGTCGAGGCTCGACGCGCACGCGGCCGGGTGACCGCCGACCTTGGGGTCGGTCTTGTCGGCGTCCGGCCGGTTGTTGGCGATGTGGATCATCGCCACCATGTGGGCGAACGCGCGCCGCGCGATGCGGTCGATGAGGGGGAAATCGGGCGTCTTGCTGGCCATGTGGTCAGGGGTCGGGCGGCGCCGCCGCCGGCCGGTCGGGCAAGGTAGGCCGTAGTTCGGTTTCCTGCCACAACGAGGGGGGTAGGCCGAGCGATAACCCGGCGCCCGGCCGGGCGCCCCTCCGGACGAACGGTGGGGTGCCGGGCCCGTGGCACACAGCCAGCGCCCCCAAGGCCCACCCCAGGGCCGCGCTGGTCGAACACGAGATCGCCGCCGCCGAGCGGGACGGGCGTTCGCCAACCTGCCGGGCGCCGGGTCGGCCGCTGCCGGTCGACGACCTGGCCGACGTGCCGGCTGGGCTGCGGGCGAGCTACATCCTGCGGACGACGCACGGCTTCGCGCCTGCGCCGACACCGGCGATCGCTCGCCGCCGCGGCCCGCCGGGCGTGGACGCGCTACCGCCTGCCAACCGAGGAGCACGGACTTCGGCCTGCCTGGCTCGACCACCAGGGGAACTCCTCGCTCGTCTGGGCCGCCGGCCGCCGCGTTGACAGCACAGGCGGGCGGCTCACCGCGGCAGCAGGTGCCGTTCGTCGAGGGCGCGCTGCAGGCGTTCGAGCAGCAGCTGGTGGCCGCGCGCGTTGGCGTGCGTGTCCAGCAGCGAGTTGGTGATGCCGAGCCGATGGTCGGCCGACGTGAAGCGCAGTTCGGCGCAGTCGATGCCCTG
>CAYMRG010000525.1:0-4152 GCA_964392555.1 uncultured candidatus Brocadiaceae bacterium | reverse complement strand
CAACGTCTTCGCGACGGCCGTGTTGCCCAATGGCGACCTCGTCGCCGGCGGCGACTTCGTGCGCGCGGGCGGCGTGTCGTGCGCGCACCTCGCGCGGCGGGTGGGCAACGCTTGGCAACCGCTCGGCGTCGGCACCGACGGCACCGTCCGAGCGCTGGCGGTGCTGCCGAACGGCGACCTGGTCGCCGCCGGCACGTTCTCGGCCGCGGGTGGGGTGTCCTGCCAGAACATCGCGCGCTGGAACGGTGTCGCCTGGTCGCCGCTCGGCAGCGGGCTGACCGCCACCGGTGGTTTCACGGTGGTCCGCGCGCTGCTCGTGCGCGGCAACGGCGACCTGGTCGCGGCGGGGCAGTTCCAGGCGGCGGGTGGCATCGCCGCTGCGGAGGTCGCGGTCTGGAACGGCGCGACCTGGGCCGCCCTGGGGGCCGGCGTGGTGTCGACGCCGCTGTTCGCGGCCGGCGCGACGGCGCTCGCCGAGTTGCCGAACGGCGACCTCGCGGTCGGCGGCTCGTTCTTCCAGGTCGGCGGCGCGATCGCAGCGAACACCGGCGTGGCCCTGTGGAACGGCACCGCGTGGACCGCGTCGCCGATCCAGGGCTCAGTCAGCAGTCTGGCCGTGCTGCGCTCGGGAGAACTCGTCGCCGGCGGCTTCGGCCTGGCACCGCGCGTGTTGACACCTGCCGGCTGGCAGTTGCTCGGCACGACCTCGGCGTCGCCGTTCGCGATGGTCGTCCTGCCCGACGGCGACCTGCTGGTCAGCGGTGCCACGCAGCGGTGGAACGGCGCGACGTGGACCGCCGTGCCGGGCGGCCCCATTGTCGTGTACTCGTTCGCCACGCTGCCCGATGGCACCGTGGTCGCCGGCGGGTCGCACGTGTCGTCCACGGTGCAGAACTCGGCGAGCGTCGCCTGGCTCGCCTCGAGCTGTCCGGCGACCGCCGTGTCGGTCGGCGTCGGCTGCAGTGGGGCTGGCGGCGCGAACGTGCTGACCGCGACCTCGCTGCCGTGGGGCGGCGGCAGCGCGTCGGCGCAGGTCACGGGCCTGTCGGCCAACAGCTTCGCCCTGCGCGAACTCGGCTTCACGCCGGTGGCGTTGTCGCTGCCCGCCCTGCTGCCGCAGGCGCTGCCGGGCTGCTCGCTCTACGTGCTGCCCGACTACAACGACCTCTGGTTCCCGACGGCCGGCAGCGTGACCGCATCGCTGGCGATCCCGGACTCGGTCGTGTTCGCCGGACTCGTGCTGCGCGAGCAGTTCGTCGCCTTCGAGTTCGTCGGCGGAACGTTCGCCGCGATCACCAGCAGCAACGCCATCGACTTCACGATCGGCGTCTTCTGACCGTTGGCTGACCGACGCAACGTCGGCGGCCGGACGGTGGCATCGGCGGAAAACCGCGGCCGGCGCGCGCAACTACGCGGTTCTGCGCAGGTGGAATTGGGGCATGTGAGTTGCTGTGCGAGGCCGCCATTCGACCGGCGGCCTGCCCCCGCCACGGCGAACCCGCTCTGACCGCAGAGGAAGGAGACCTCATGATGCGTCGTTTCGTCGTCCCATGGCTCGTGCTCGCACCGATCGCCGCGCAGACGAACTTCCCGCCGCCGCCGTATCCGGCCGGCAACCCGCCGACCATGCAGAAGGAGCTGCTCGGCATGACGCTGTTCTTCGAAGAGCAGTTGTCGGCGACCGGCACGGTCGCCTGTGCCACGTGCCACGATCTGGCCAGCGGCGGCGCCGATCCGCGCACCAGCCTTCACCCCAACCCAGGCGCCGACCACAGCTACGGCACGGACGACGACCAGTACGGCTCGCCCGGCCTCGCCATCCTGCTGCCCGATGGTTCGCTGCTGCCGACACCGGATCGCGGCTTCCAGCCGAACGTGACGCAGCGGCGTTCGCCGACCGTGATCAACACCGGCTACCACACGCACCTCGCCTACGACGGCAGCAGGCCTTCCCTGGAGTCGTTCGTCTCCGGCCCGCCGTTGAACCCGGTCGAGATGGGCGCCGCCGGCCGCACCTGGACCGACGTCACCCAGAAGCTCGCCGCGGCGGCGCCGCTGTTCTTCGCCAGCAACCTGCCGCCGCGTCTGCAGAACTTCGTCGGCGGCCACACCTACGCGGACCTGTTCCAGGCCGCCTTCGGCTCGCCGGCGATCACGCAGCAGGGCGTCGTCGACGCGATCGCGACCTACCTGCGCACGCTGAACTCCGACCAGTCCAAGTGGGATCTGCACCTGCACGGCCAGGCGACGCTGACGGCCCAGGAGCAGGCCGGGCTCGCGCTCTGGACCTCACCGGCCAACGGCGCGACCGCGTGCGCGACGTGCCACGGCGACTTCGACCAGCGCGTGCTCGTCGAAGGTCCGATCGCCGGCCAGATGACGCAGGTGACCACCGGCTACTACGGGTCCACGGTGCCGACCCGGCTCGTGTTCCACAACGTCGGCGTGCGGCCCAACCAGGAGGACCGCGGTCGCTTCAACGCGACGCAGGTCCAGGGCGACCTCGGCAAGTTCCGCATCGCCAGCCTGCGCAACGTCGAGCTGACCGCGCCGTACTTCCACAACGGCAGCGCCGCGACGCTGCAGGACGTCATCGACTTCTACAACCGCGGCGGTGACTACCACCTCAACCAGGCGCCGAGCCTGCTGCCACGCGGCTACACGCAGACCGAGATCGACGCCCTGGTCGCGCTGCTGCGCACGCTGACCGACCCGCGCATCGCGGCCGGCGTGCAGCCGTTCGATCGGCCGACGCTCGGTTCGCAGAACGGGCGGCTCGTCACGTCGATCGGCAGCGGCACCAGCGGCGCGCAGGGCGAGCTCGTCGCCGTCGCGCCGTTCGCGCCGCGCCTCGGCGAAGCGGGCTTCCTCTTCGCGATCCAAGGTGTCACGCCCGGCGTGGCGACCTACGTGATGTGGGACGTCGCCGTCGCCCCGTCGCCGCTGCCATTCCACGTGCAGCTGGCGATGTCGCCCGCGTTCCAGCTGTTCGGCACCGGGGTGGCGAGCTTCTACTGGACGATGTCCACGGGTGGGCTGCAGGTGCCGATGCCGCTGCCGAACCTGCCGGCGCTCGCCGGCACGACGCTGTTCGCGCAGTGGCTCGCGCTCGAACCGTCCGCGACCTGGCCGGTCGCGACGTCGAACGTGCTGCGCATCCCGCTGCAGTAGGCAGCGGGTCTCACGCCGGCCGGGGCGTGCGTCGCGCGCTCCGCGCGATGCAGCGGTCCAGCAGGCGACCGAGCAACAGCTGCGCCGTGACCGCGCCGCCGAGCGCCATCGTCATGTCCCACTGCGCGTCCCATGGATCGCCCTGCATGCCGAGCCACTCCGGCCCGGCGTCGGGGTAGAACAGCTTCACGGTCGCCATCTCGAGCAGCTCGTAGCTCGCCGAGAAGCCGAGGCAGCACCCGGTGACCAGCCAGAACACGGTCCAGCCGCTCGGCAGGCCGCGGCGCCGGATCAGCCACTCGCGCAGCAGGATCGCCGGGACGAAGCCTTGGCAGAAGTGGCCGATGCGATCGACGGGGTTGCGTTCGAGGCCGAGCAGATCGGTGAGCGCGCGCGGGAACGGCACTTCGGCGAACGTGTAGCGACCGCCGGCGCACTGGATCAGGAAGAACCCGGTCAGCAGCGCGTACGACAGGTCCGTGAAGCGGAACCAGCGCATGCGGATCGCGAACACCACCAGCACGGCGGTGAGCGGCAGGACCTCGAACGCCCAGACGCCGACGTCGCGGGTGCCGAGCAACGACCAGGCGGCACCGGCGAGGCAGACCACGGCGAACACGGGGACGAGGGAGCGCATGCGGTTTCCAGCAGATCAGCGACGCCGCGATCGCCGGCGCCCGCCGCCGCGGGTCGGTGCCTTCGCCGCGCCCGGATCCTCGGCGGCCAGCGCATCGGTGAGCATCCGCGTGTACGAGGCGAAGCGCGTCGCGGGGATCTCGGCCGCCGCGACCGCCCCGCGCACCGCGCAGCCGACCTCGTCGTCGTGCAGGCAGTTGCGGTACTCGCAGCGTTCGCGCACCGCGACCAGCTCCGGGAACAGGAACTGCAGCTCCTGCGGGCCGGCGTGGAAGAGGTGGAAGTTGCGCACGCCCGGCGTGTCGATCACGTGGCCGCCGCCTGGCATCTGCAGCAGTTCGGTGT
>CAYMRG010000524.1:0-4152 GCA_964392555.1 uncultured candidatus Brocadiaceae bacterium | reverse complement strand
GAGGCGGGGCCTTCGCCCCGCCGAGCACGCTTCGGGGTCGCCTGACGCCGCAGGACGGCGAAAGCGGCGCGCTCGGCTAGTAGAACTCGACGATCGAGCCTTCGCCGGCGAACAGGGTCGGGTTGAACGCGCCGCGCAGCACGCTGACCGGCGCCTGCGGATAGGGCGTCTGGATGTTGCCCTGCACGACGTTCGTGGTCGTGAGTTCGCCCGACGCGGTGTCGAAGCCGGCGACCTGCGCGAACAGGTTCGCGCCGTTGAGGCTCGTCGACAGCGGCACCGGGCCGGTGAAGTTCGCGGTGCCGTTGGCCTGCGTCAGCATCAGGAACAGCAGGTCGGGCGCGAGGTAGGCAAGGCAACCCTGCGCGCCCGGCAGCGTGATCGGCGCCGGCAGGCGATCGAGCGCCAGCGCGAGCACGCTGATCCCGGAGCCGCCGGCGGCGACCGGCAGATGCGAGGCGTAGTAGGTGACCGTCAGCGATGGGTTGGTGCCCCAGTTCGAGCCGTGGGATTCGCCGAGGTGCGCCGGCACGGTGGTGCCCGGCGCGGGGCAGCCGTCGCCGAACTCGAGGAACGCCGAGCCGGGACTGCTGCCGAGTGCGTCGGCGCGGTCGCAGCGGACGACGAAGTTGTTCGTCCGGCTGGTCACCTCGATCTCCCAGCACAGCGGCGTCGAGCCGTCGTAGACGAACGGCACGGCGAACGGGATCTCGAGCGTGAACGGGCCGGGCAGCGCCTGCCAGGTCGTGGGGGCGATCGACACGATCTGCTGGTTCATCACCTGCAGCTTGTTGGCGCCGTGGTTGCCGGGATAGTTGCTCACCATCGTGGGCGCGGTGGTCGCGGCGTTCGACAGCCAGGCGTTGGCGACGATCTGGAAGGCCGGCAGGTTGGCCGTGAGCTGGTAGCCGTCGAGGCGGAACCGCATGCCGTGGATGGTGCGCGGCGCGCCGACGAGGTCGTCGTGGACCTGGAGCTGGCGATCCGGCGTGGTCGTTGAGGCGATGACGGGGATGTAGTTGCTGGGGCCCTCGGCGAGGGTGAACTGCAGCGGCGTGACGACGCTCTGGGCGGGCAGGGCGGCGGCTGCGGCCGCGAGCAGCAGGGTGGTGGGGGCGTGGCGGAGCAGACGATCGGTGACGCTGGCCATGGGCATCTCGCAGGTAGTGGTTCGGAGCGGCGGAGGCCGTCCGCCCGACCAGCGAGGGCCGCGGCGCGAAACCGCATGGGGCGCCGCGGAAAACCGCGCGCCAGCCCGGATTTCTCACCAAGCGCCGCGTCCGGGTGCGTCGATTTCGTGTCCGGGCACCATCGACTACCGGTGCGGATCCGTCGCGGTCAGGGCCCGCACCGGCCGCACGCCGACGTTGAGGAACCGGAACGTTGGCGCGAAGAACAGCCCGCGGAACGCGCAGCGCGCGAACTCGGCGCCGTCGAAGAAGCTGCCGCCGCGGAACACCCGCTTCGAGGCGTCCTGGCGCGGCTCGCGCAGGCCGTCGCCGGGGCGCGGGTCGCCGGGCACGTCGTCCTGTTCGCCATGTTCGTCGCGGCACCATTCCCAGATGTTGCCCGCCATGTCGAACAGCCCGAAGTCGTTCGGCGCGAACGAGCCGACCGGCGCGTGCACGACGTGGTCGTCGCGCCAGCTCTCGCAGGCCCAGCCGACGCCGCGATCGCGCGCCGATAGGTCCGCCACGTTGGCGTGGCGCCGCAGCTGGTCGAACGCGCACGCCCAGGGCGTCGTGGTGCCGGCGCGGCAGGCGTATTCCCACTGCGCCTCGGTGGGCAGGAGCATGCCGTGCAGGCGCAGCGTCGCGTCGCACATCGCCCAGTCGACCTGTTCGACGGGGTTGCTCGCCTTGACCGAAGGCCACCGCCCGGCGTGGTATTCGCTCGGCCAGCGCAACTCGCTCGTTCCGGCCCAGAGCCGCGCCCATTGCGCCTGCGTCAGTTCGTGGCGCGCGATGAAGAACGGCGCGAGCCGCGCCGTCATCGGCCGCTCGTCGGGGCGCGCGTTCGGATCGTGGTTCGGCCCGTCGGGGTCGTTCTTCTGCGCCCCCATCGTGAACTCCCCGCCCGGCAGCAGCACCCAGACGATGCCCGTCGCCGCGCTGACCGGGATGCGACCCTCGTCGTCGAAGTGGGGGATCGGCAGCGTGCGCGGGTCGACCTGGCCGTCCCAGGCACTCTCGAGGTCGTAGAACTCCCACAGCTTGCTGCGCGGGTTCATGCCGATCGGCACGAGGCCGAGCACGTCGTCGGCGGCGAGCGGCAGGTCCTGCCCGGCGTAGCGCCGGCTCGCGACGTGGTCGTCGGCGGCGCGCAGCGCGGCGCGCGCGTCGTCCCAGGCGGCGCCGTCGGGGTGGTGCAGCGTCAGGTCGCGGATCGTGGTCGCGAACTGCCAGCGCCGCTCGACCTGGTCGCGCGTGGTGGCCAGCACCGCGAGATCGCCCTGCAGCCGGCGCAGCGACTGCAGCAGGAACTCCTCGCCGGACGAACGCCGCGCCCGCGCGGCGAGGCTGGCGACCTTGTCGCCGACCTTCGTCGTCATCGCCAGCAGCGACGCCGCATCCTGGTCGAGCCACTGGCGCATCGCCGCGGCCCGTTCGGGGCGCACCGGCAACAGCGTCGCCGCCGCGCCGAGGGTGCGCTCCGTGGCGACCGCGGTCGCCAGCAGGTCGAAGTCGAGCAGCGCGGCATCGGCGCGCACGGCCCACATCGTCGCCAGGCCGGCACCGGTCAGCGCCGTGACCAGGATCGCCGCGGCGGTGATGGCCTGACCGCGGTAGCGCCGCGCCAGCTTGCCGATCCGGTAGCGGGCGCTCGGCGGGCCCGCGCTGACGGGTTCGCCATCGAGGAAGCGCTGCAGATCGTCGGCCAGCGCGGCGACGGTGGCGTAGCGGTGGTTGCGATCGGGCTCGAGCGCGCGGTGCGCGATCCAGTCGAGGTCGGTGCGCAACCGGCGGCGCAGCGCGGTGGCGGTGGTCCGCCGTTCGGCCGCGATCCGGGTCGCTTCCTCGCCACGGCCGAGGCGCGCGCTGGGCCGCTCCGGCTCGCGGGTGTGGAGCGCGCTGCGGTTCGCCAGCAGGTCGGCGATGCTGCGATCGGCGAACGGCCGCGAACCGACGATCTGCTCGTAGAGGATCACGCCGAGCGAGTAGACGTCGGCGCGCGTGTCGATGTCGGCCGCCGTCCGATCGGCCTGTTCGGGCGCCATGTAGCCGGGCGTGCCGATGATCTGGTCGCCGGTCGTGACGACCGTCGCGTCGACCAGGCGCTGGCCGAGGGCCTTGGCGAGCCCGAAGTCGATGATCTTCGGCCGCGGCGTGCCTTCGACGTCGGTGATCAGGATGTTGCGCGGCGTCAGGTCGCGATGCACGACGCCCTTCTGGTGCGCATGCTGGACGGCGTCGCAGACCGCGATCAGCAGCCGGATTCGCGCTTCGACCGACGGCCGGACGCGCTCGCACCACGCGTTCAGCCGTTCGCCGCGGACCAGCTCCATGGCGAAGAACGGCTGGCCGGACGCGCTGGTGCCGCAGTCGTGGACCTTCGCGATGCCGGGGTGCTCCATCAGCGCGAGCGCCTGCCGCTCCTGCTCGAACCGCGCGACGACTGCCTTGCTGTCCATCCCGAGCTTGATCAGCTTCAGCGCGACGCGGCGACGGACCGGCGCGAGCTGTTCGGCCAGGTAGACGGTCCCCATGCCGCCCTCGCCGAGCACTTCGAGCAGCCGGTAGGGCGGGACCTGCGGCAGCGCCGCGGCGGTCTGCGGGTCGGGCGGCCGCAGATCGGCGGTGTCGCCGGGCGAATCGAGCAACGCCGCGACCTCGTCGACCAGCGCGCCGTGGTCCGCGCGCGCCTTCGCCAGGAACGCGGCGCGCTCGGCGGGCGGCAGCGACGCGGCCGCCGCGAACAGTTCGCGCACCAACGCGTGGCGTCGTCTGTCGCCGTCGAGGTCTTGCATGGCGGCCTTGGCCGCAGGGCAGTATCGAGCCTTCACCGCGGCAGGCAACACCGAGCGCGCCGCTTTCGCCGTCCTGCGGCGTCAGGCGACCGCGAAGCGTGCTCGGCGGGGCGAAGGCCCCGCCTCCGCGCGCTTCGGGTCGCCTTCCTTGCAGGACGACGAAATCGGCGCGCTCGGGTGGAGTG
>CAYMRG010000523.1:0-4154 GCA_964392555.1 uncultured candidatus Brocadiaceae bacterium | reverse complement strand
CACGCGATCGTCGATGGGGCGCTCGCCCCCGAGACGACCACCGAGCTACCGACGACTCTCGTCGCCAGGCTGCGTGCCGCACCGCCGCTGCGCGGCCGCGTGCGCCGCGGTGACGTGCCGCTCGCCAACGCCGCGGTGCAGCTGTCGGTCGACATCCGGCTGTCCTGCCGGACCCAGAACGCCACCGTCAGCGGCGGGCGATCCCGCGATCTCGCCCGGCGAAGCGACGCAGCGGGCGCGTTCGCCGTGCCGCAGCCGACCAGCGCCCCCTGGTGCGTGCCGACCGTCGACACCGGGCTCGACCAGCCGCCGAACCTCTGGCTGCCGGTTGCGCTGCCCAGCCCGCGACCGCTCGACCTCGACGTCGCGGCCCTGGCCGATGCCACCTTGCTCTGCACCGACGCCGAAGGCAACCCCGCGTTGGACGCCACCGTCGCGCTCCAATCCGGCGACCCCACCCACCCGTGGCATCCGACATGCCTGCTCCCCGACCGCGGTGGTCGGCTGCGTGTGCGGCTGCAGCCGGGGAACTGGTTCGTCTTCGCCAGCGATGGCCGCAGTGGTGCGGCGCAGCTGCTGGCGATCGCCGGCGGCCCGGCGCCCCAGACCGTGCCCCTGCACCTGCCGCCGCTGGCGCGGATGGCCGGCCACACAAAGCAGGCCCAGCGAGGCTCGGCCAAGCCCACGGCATACGGCGGGGGCACGTCCTACGACCCGCAGCCCGACCAGCCGCTGCTCGCCCTGCTCCATGCGCATGGCGAACACCTCAACCGCGGCCTGCTGCAGACCCTGCAGGTCGCCGACGACGGCGCGTTCTCGCTACGCTTCCTCGCGATCCCCCGCTGGACCATGCACCTGTCGATCGGCGGCGCCGCGACGACGCTGCAGGAAGCCACCGACCTCGACCTCACCGTCGACCAGCGCCGCTGAACCGCCATGCAGTACCGCCGCATCGGCCGCACCAACGTCCACCTCAGCACCGTCGGCATGGGCACGGCACAGCTGCGCCTCGTGCCCGAAGCCCAGGCGATCGACACGCTGCTGCGCGGCTTCGCCCGCGGGGTCAACTGGGCGCACGTCGCCCCGGACTACGGCGGCGCCGAGGAACTCGTGGCCGCGGCGATCCGCCGTTCGGGCCGCAAGGACCTGATCATGGCCTCGGTCTGCTACCAGACGCGCGCGGTCTGCGAACGGCTGTTCGAGCACACCTGCCGGCTGCTCGGCACCGACCACCTGCCGCTCTACGGCCTGGCCTGCATCGACGACCGCGAGTTCTGCGGCGAGAACGTCTGGCAGCCCGGCGGCCAGATCGAGTTCCTGCGCGAACTGAAGCAGCAGGGCCGCGTCGGCGCGATCTACTGCACGACCCACGCGCCGCCCGACCGCGTCGCCGCGCTGGTCGAATGCGGCGTGTTCGACGCGATCATGCTCGCCTACAACCCGCTCGGCAGCCACGTGCTCTCCTACCACGCGCGCGCCGAGGGCCGGCAGGCCTACGAGGACCTGCTCGAGAACCGCCGCCGGATCTTCCCGCTCGCAGCCGAACGCCAGGTCAGCCTCTTGGTGATGAAGCCGTTCGCAGGCGGCCTGCTGTGCGACGGCAAGGCGTTCCCGACGCGCCATCACTTCACGCCCGCGGCGCAGAAGCCGAAGCCGCGCGACCTGCTGCGCGAGATCCTCGCGCTGCCCGGCGTGACGTCGGTGTGCCCCGGCACCGCGTCGGTCGACGAGGCCGAGGACAACGCCGCGGCCGGCGAGCCGGCGGTGGTCGCGACGGCGGCGCCGCTGGCGCCGGTCATCGACGCGATGCGGGCGCAGGTCTGCACGCGCTGCGGCGAGTGCGAACCGACCTGCAGCAAACAGCTGCCGGTGTCGTGGCTGGTGCGCGAGGCCTACCTGTGGAGCCATCCCGGCGACAGCTTCGAGACCATCGACCGCCACCACTTCCTGGTCCGCCACCCGTCGACGGCGCTCGCCTGCGACACGTGCAGCGACCGCACCTGCCGGTGCCCGATCGACCTCGACGTGCCGACGCTGCTGGCCACCGCGCACCGCCAGGTGCTGCGCTACCGCGCCGACGGCCGCATGCACAATACGCCCGCCGAACGGCAGCAGCGGACGTTCGCCGGCCACCTGCCCGGCGCGGTCGTGCTCGCCGACGTGCCGCGCGTGCTGCCGCCGGCGACCGCCGCGAACGCGCAGATCTGGCTCGAGAACCGCAGCCACCGCCGCTGGTCCCCCGACGCACGCGATGCCAGCACCGAACGCGTCCACCTGCGCGTCCACGCCGACGGCTTCGGCAGCCTCGACGTGCCGCTGCGCCATCTCGTCGAGCCGGGCGAACGCGCGGCCTTCGTCTTCGCGATCCCGCCGGTGCCGCAGCGCGCGACCTTCGCCTGGACGGCGTCGTTGGTCTCGCCGGCCGTCGCCGACCAGCCCGAACGCGCGACGCCGGTCGCCGCGGGCCACCTCAGCGTCGAGGACCGCTCGGCGCGCGTGCCGAGCCTCGGCGACGAACACCGCACGCTGGCCAGCTACGGCGCGCGCTACCTCGACTGGTCCGTGCCGCAGCGCGCGGCCCCGGGCGCCCGTGTGCCGCTGCGCTTCGTCGTCGAGAACACCGGCACGATGACCTGGCGCGCCGCGGCCCCGCTCGGCAACCGCGTCAGCGCCGGCCTGTTCCTCGACGGTGGGCTCGTGGCGACTCTCGAGCTCAGCGCCGCCACGGTGCGCCCCGGCGAGGCCGCCGTGTTCCGCCACGACCTCGAACTGCCGGAGGCACCCGGCGAGCACGTGCTGCGGCTGCAGCTCGTCGAGCAGCAGCTCACCGTCTTCACCGATCGCGGCGTGCCGCCGCTCGACGTGCCGCTGCGCATCGACGCATCGCTGCCCGACGAGAACGGGCGGCTGCAGCGGCTCGCCGAACGCGTCTTCCCGTGGCACTACCGACCGACGACGCACACGACGCAGGCGCTCGACGGCACGCCGTTGCCGATGTTCGCGCGCAGCGCCGAGGGCTACCACATCACCGACGTCGCCGGCCGCCGCTACATCGACTTCACGATGGGCTGGGCGACGACCGTGCTCGGCTACGCGCACCCCCACGTCCGCGAGGTCATGAGTCGCGCGCTGGCCACGGCCCCGCTGCTCGCCTACGCGCAGCCCATTCTCTACGACCTCGCCGCGCGGCTCGTCGATCGCTTCCCCGGCAGCGAGATGGCGCTGTTCGGCAAGAACGGCTCCGACGTCTGCACGCTCGCCGCACGCATCGCCCGCGTCGCGACCGGTCGCCGCACGATCCTCTTCAGCGGCTACCACGGCTGGGGCGACTTCTGGGTCGAACAGCATCCGTTCGCCAGCACCGGCGTGCCGCCGCACGAGCCGCAGCTGATCCATCGCTTCCGCTTCAACGACCGCGAGTCGTTCCTCGCGCTGTTCGAACGCCACCGCGACGACCTCGCCGCGATCATGCTCGAACCATCCGGGCCGTGGGGCGGCAACGAGATCGGGCACGAGCCCGACGTCGACCCGGGCTTCCTGGCGCTGCTGCGGCAGAAGGCCGACGACGCCGGCGCGCTGCTCGTCTTCGACGAGATCGTCACCGGCTTCCGCTACCCGCGCGGCAGCGTGCAGGTGGCGCACGGCGTGCGCCCCGACCTGACCTGCCTCGGCAAGGCGCTCGCCTCCGGCCTGCCGCTCTCGGCCCTGCTCGGCCCCCGCAGCCTGATCCGCGAGTTCTACCCGCGCACGCACTTCGGCCCCACCTTCCGCGAGGAGACGCTGTCGATGCACGCGGCGATGGCGACGCTCGACGTCTGCGACGGCGCCGACGTGCCGGGTCACATCAACCAATTCGGCGACCGCCTGCGCGCCGGCATCGACGAACGCGTCGCCGCGGCCGGCCTGCGTGGCTGGTGCAAGGGCCCGCCGTTCCGGATGTCGCTCTACTTCGACGAACCCGACCGCACGCGCTGGCTGCAGATCCGTACCCTCTTCCACCAGGAGATGCTGCGGCACGGCATCTCGATGTTCTCGAACGGCGTCCTGGTCCCCTGCTTCGTCCACGACGAACCGGCGCTGACCGCGACGCTCGCCGCCACCGCGCCCGGCGAACAGCTGCTGCACCCGGTCGACGAAGAACCGGTCGTCGGAGC
>CAYMRG010000522.1:0-4155 GCA_964392555.1 uncultured candidatus Brocadiaceae bacterium | reverse complement strand
TGGTTGGCATTGCTGTCGTCCAGGGCCTCGAAGCCGTTGCCCGAGCGCTGCACGACCGCGTAGACATGCGCGCCGTCGGGGCTCACGGCGAGCGCGCGCGGATCCTTGCCGAAGATCGCGACCGTGCCCAGCGCCGCGTGCGTGGTCGCGTCGAACACCGCGATCTGGTCGCGCGTCGCCGCGCTGACGAACGCCTTGCCGCCGGCGAACACGACGTCGCTCGGTTCGTCGACGACGTGCAGCGTCGCGACCACGCCGCGCGCGGCGACGCTGACGATCGCGACGCTGTCCGACACCTGGTTCGTCACCCAGACCTCGTCGCGCGTCCGCGGCTGCACCGACACCGGCTCGAGCCCGCACGGGATCTCCGCGATCAGCACCGGTGCCGTGGCATCGGCGAGGTCGAACACGGCGAGGCGGCCACCGAGGGTGTCGGCGACGAACAGCCGTGACCCGTCCGGCGAGAGTCGCACGGGCTGCACGGGACCGCTCTCGAAGGCGACGAACGATTGTGCGGGCGCGAGCGCACCGCACGCGGCGACGACGGCGAATGCGGCGAGACGAGCGAACGTTGGCATGGTGGCTCCGGGGATGGTCGGTGCGGGCGCCAGGGTCCCATGGCGACCACCCGGCTGTCAAACCGGCCCGTTCCGTCGACCGCATTCGCTCGCGCCGCCGCGGCTTGCTCGGGTTCCCCTGACCAGCCGGCCCCGGTAGCCTGCGTCGCTGCGCCTCCCCGTCGAGGCGCGTCCGACCTTTCCTACCTCCACGTTCGAAGGACTTCCATGCAAGCCATCCGTTCGCTGCTCGCCGCCGCCGCCGTGGCCGGCGCCCTCGCCGCGCAGAGCAACCTCATGCTCCCCGACAACCACCACCTCGGCGAGAACCCCAGCCAGCTCGGCAACGTCGGCACCACCAGCTGGTGGCGCACCACCGACGGGCACTTCCAGATCCTCTACGAGGCGAGCAACTTCACCGGCGTCAACGGCGTCAGCGGGCCGATCGTCATCACCAAGCTGCGGTTCCGCGGCGAGGACGGCGAGTTCAACCTCGGCGGCCAGGTCTACGCGGGCGTGCAGGTGTCGGTCGGCTCGACCACGCTGACCGCTTCGAACCTGAACCCCGCGTTCGCCACCAACCTCGCACCGGCGGCGCCGGATGCGACGACGATGGGCCCGGTCGGCACGACCAACGTGACGCTCGCGCCGTCGGTCGGCTCGATCCCGAACAACTGGAACATCGAGATCGACCTCAACGCGATCGGCGCGTCGTTCGTCTACGACCCGACCAGCGCGCAGCCGAACCTGCTGATGGACGTGGTCATGCCGACCGCGCCGTCGAATGCAGCGCCGCTCGCCCTGATCGCCATGCAGAACACCACCGGCGGCATCCCGGTGACCCGCGGTGCTGGCGTGACGGCCCTGTCGACGGCCGCGACCGGCACCTACTCGACGATCCAGCTGGTCGCCGGGATCGAGTTCCTCGGCGCTGGCGGGTTCGCCAACCCGGTCGCCGCGCGCAACGAATTCTACGGCGCGGCCTGCGGCGGCCAGCCGGCGAGCTTCTACCAGGCCTTCGTCAACGGCCAGAACTTCGACCTCGGCGCCGGCCTGACCATGACGCCGGACAACACCGCGGCGCCGAACTTCTACACCGTGACCTCGGGCGCGCCCGCGGTCGACTTCACGCAGACCAACCCCGCGGCCGACGTGATCGCCGATGACGGCACGATCTCGTTCGCGCTGGGCTACACGTTCAACTACCCCGGCGGCAGCACGTCGACGATCGTGCCGAGCTCGAACGGCTTCGTCTGGCTCGACGGCGCGCAGACCGACTCGGGCTTCGCGGCCGTCGTGTCGCGCCTGCTCGGCGACCCGGTCTCGGCGACCACCGCGCCCCTCTACAGCGGCGCGCGCCTGGCGCTGCTGTGGCACGACCTCAACATGCAGCGCAACATCGCGATCAACCCGATCGCCGGCCTGCACGTCAAGAACGACACGTCGGGCGGCGCGGGCAACACCGTCACCTACGTCACCTGGTGGGACGTCGGTGAGTTCAACACCGTCAGCGGCACCGGCGTCGCCGGCCACACGGTGTGGAACTTCCAGTGCGTGCTGCACGAGGCCACCGGCGTGGTCGAGTTCCGCTACGGCAGCGTCCCGCAGTACGCGACGGCCTCGACCGTCACGGTCGGCTGCAACTCGGTTATCGTCGGCTTCTCGCCGGGTCGCATCGGCGGCGCGCTGGGCGTCAACTCGGTCGACCCGCAGTCGCGCGACCTGTCCGTCGAGGTGCCGTTCGTGACGTCGATCGAAGGCTCGCTCGGCAACATCGGCCAGACGGCCACGGCGTCGCCGTTCGGCGGTGGCTCGCAGTACAGCGGCCGCCTGTTCCCCGGCCAGACCGTGAGCTGGAACGCCACGAACGTCGCGCCCGGCACGATCCTCGGCGCGCAGCTGCTCGACCTCAGCGCCAGCCGCCCGGGTCTGCAGGTGCCGACGATCACCGCTCCCGGCTGCATGCTGAGCACGTCGACCGGCGCGCTGCTCTGGGAGGTGTTCGTGCTGCCGAGCGGCAACGTGACCGGCACCGTGCCGCTGACCATCCCGGGCGGCCTGGATGGCACCGACCTATACGCGCAGTTCATCGCCCTCGATGGCCTGTTCGGCGGTCCGGACCTGATCAGCGCTTCGAGCAACGCGCTCAAGCACACGATCGGCCAGCAGTAGGCAGCCTGTAGTGGGCAGCCTGCAGTAGGCCGCGCGGGCGCCCTACTCGGTGGGCTCTGGCGGCTCGACGATCGCGCCGCTGTCGCCAGCCCCGCCCGTGCCTTCGTCCGCCCCGCCGCCGTCCGGCGGCGCGGGGTCCGGGGCGGTGATCCGATCCTCCGGGTTCACCTGGACGACGCGGCCGCGGAACTTGCTCAGGACGCGCTGGGCGGACGGGCCGGGTTCGGCGTGCGCCTTCGGCGGCGCGCTGCCCTCGGTCGGGCCGCCGCCCTCGCCGACGCGGAAGTCGACGGTGACCGGCGCTCCGGCGACCTCCTGGATCACCTGCGTGATCTGCTGCTGGATCACCGGCGACTGCAGGCGGTCGCGGTGCATGCGGCGCTCGGTGTGCAGCGTCAGCACGACGACGCCCGCGGCATCCGGGCCGGCGAGCCGGCACAGTTCGACGGTCGACTGCAGCAAGGGCCGATCCTGCAGGCGCGCGACGACGCGGCCGTGCAGGCTGCCGGTGCCACCGCCAGACGCCGGCGCGGCCGGGCGCGCACTGGCCGGCACACTGGCCGGCACACTGGCCGGCACAGCGGTCGACGCACCGGTCGCAGCCGCCACCGGACGCGCGGTCGGCGCGCCGCCACCGAACGTCGGCGCGGCGGCCGGCGCCGGTGCCGCGACGCCACCGGCGCGCACCTCGGCGAGCAGCTCGGCGATCGCCGGCAGCGCGCCGGCCTGCGCCATCCGCACCATCGCGACCTCCAGCACCGCGCCGCGATCCTCGAGCCGGCGCAGCCGTTCGCGGCCGAGCAGGCCGGCGCTGATCATCGCGTCGAGCTGGTGCGGCTGCGCCGCGGCGGCGAGCTGCTGCAGGCGTTCGCGGAGGCCGCCGGCGACGGGCACCAGCCCCGAATCGGCGCCGTCGACCTTCAGCAGCAGCAGCCAGCGCAGCGTCTCGACCAGTTCGCCGAGCGCCTCGCGTTCGTCGGCGCCGCGCTGCTGCAGCTCGCGCGCGAAGTGCAGCCCGGCCTTCGCGTCGCCCTGCAGCAGGCCGGCGACCACGTCGACGGTCGCGTCGACGCCGATCCGCGCGACCAGCCCGCGGTAGGCCGCGAGGTCGAACGCTTCGCCCTGTTCGCGCACCAGCGGCAGCACGCGTTCGAGCGCCGTCTCGGCGTCGCGCACGCCGCCGCGCACCGACGCCGCGATCTCGGCGAGCACGTCGGCGGCGATCGCGACGCCTTCACGGTCGGCGATCGACCGCAGCCGGCGGACGAGGTCCGGTTCGCCGACGCGCCGGAACAGCAGCACCTGGCAGCGTGAACGGATCGTCTCCGGCACCTTGTGCAGCTCGGTGGTCGCCAGCACGAACACGACGCCGGGCGGCGGCTGCTCGGGCGTCTTCAGCGGCGCGGTGGTCGCGCGCGTCGACAGC
>CAYMRG010000521.1:0-4164 GCA_964392555.1 uncultured candidatus Brocadiaceae bacterium | reverse complement strand
GCCGCCTGACGCCGCAGGACGGCGAAAGCGGCGCGCTCAACCCGAGCGTGGCGCGCCGAACCGGCCGTCGCCGGCCCAGCCCTGGAACCACGCGGCGACGACGTCGGGCGCGACGCCGCGGCCGGCGCTCGCGAGCGCCGCGGCCAGCGGTCGACCTTCGCCGAGCGCGCGCAGCACCCGGTAGCCACCGCGCGGCAGCCGCACCCGCCAGACCCGGTCGGCGCGCCGATGCACGCAGACGAAGCTCGCACCGGGCGCCGGCGGCGCCCACGTGCGGCCGGCCTCGTCGTCGCGGTCACGCCACGCCTGGTAGACCTCGTCGACGGGGTACCGGAACGCCAGCAGGCGGACCGACGGATTGAGAGGCAGCCTGAGCCGCCCCTGGCGGCGCGCCGAGACCTCGGCCAGGGCGCCCGCGGTGAGCGCGGTGAACTCCGGTGCGTCGAACGCGTCGGCGACCGCGCGTTCGAGCGTCGCGAGCTCGGCCGCGAACGCGCGCGCCGGCAGCCGGCGCTGGCGGGCGACGAACGCCGGCAACGCGCGGCCGAGCGGGTTGAGGTTGGGATGGCGGCTCGGGTGCGCGGCGACGAAGCTCGCCGCGAGGCGCTGGAATGCCGCATCGCCGAGCAGCGCGTGCAGCGCGGCGAAGTCGCCCTGCAGCACTTCGACGAGCCGCGCCAGGTAGGCGCCTTGGTAGATCTGCAGCCGATCGAGCGGTGCCAGGCCATCGCCCGCGACCAGCGCCCCGGCCCGCACCGCGCGCGGATCCGCGATCGCACGCGCCGCCGGCGTGGTGAGGCCGCGTGCGGCCGAAGCCGGGTGCATGACGACCGCCGCGAACCAGCGCTGCAGGTCGCGCAGCGGCAGGCCGGCCGCGCGCGTCATCGTGCGGCCTCCAACACCGGCGCGCGCTGGTGGCGGCGCGCCTTCTTCGCCTCGCGGTGCGTGGTCGCGAGGTCGGGGACCTTCGCGTCCCACTCGAGCAGCGTCGACCGGCCGCCGCTGCGCCGCCACGCCTCGGCGTAGAGCTGCCAGACCTCCCGACAGACGGGCTGGTCGTGCGTGTCGAGGCGGTGCGTGCCGAGGTCGCTGTGGCCGGCGAGGTGGAAGTAGACGACGTGGTCCCACGGCACGCGTCGCAGGTAGTCCCGCGCGTCGAAGCCATGGTTCGACGCGCAGACGAACACGTTGTTGACGTCGAGCAGCAGGCCGCAGCCGGTGGCCGCGACCAGCTCCTGCAGGAACTGCGGCTCGTCGAGCTGCTGACCGGCGAACTGCAGGTAGGTGCTCGGGTTCTCGAGCACCAGCGGCTGCTCGAGCAGGTCCTGCACGGCGCGCACGCGCGCGATCAGGTGGCGCAACGCGGCCCTCGTGTAGGGCAGCGGCAGCAGGTCGTGCAGGTTCGCGCCGTCGACGCCGGTCCAGCACAGGTGGTCGCTGATCCAGCGCGCGCGGCAGCGCCGCTGCAGCGCCTTCAGCTCGCGCAGGTAGGCGCGGTCGAGCGGGTCGGTGCCGCCGACGTTCATCGCCACGCCGTGCATGACGATCGGGTAGTGCGCGGCGACTTCGTCGAGCACGTGCAGCAGTCGCCCGCCGGTGTGCAGGTAGTTCTCCGACAGGATCTCGAACCAGTCGACGGCCGGCCGCTCGGCGAGGATCGTCGCGTAGTGGGCCGTGCGCAGACCGAGCCCGATACCGAGGTCGGTCCGCGCCAGCGCGCGCGTCTGCTTGGCGAAGCTCATGGCCGGCCGTTGGTGGCGATCCGTGCGAGGTCGCGGGATCAGCGCTTCGGCACGGCGCAGCCGCCCTGGCCCTTGCACGCGTTCTTGCCCGCGCACGCGTTGTGCTCGGTCTTGCAGCCGCCTTGCCCCTTGCAGGAGTTCATCGCCTTGCAGGCGTGCTTCTCGATGTGCCCTTGCGCCATCGACTGCGACGGCGACGATTGGCACGAGGAGGCCGTGGTGGCGACGCCACCGAGCAGGAGACCGGCGACGGCGGCGGAGACGAGGGCAGACTTGGACTTCTTCATCGGGAGTGCGAGGGCAGACGACGCGAGGTCGTCGGATCGGGTTGTCGTGCGCCCCGGAACCGCCCGGCGCGCCGCCGGTGCTACGCGGCGCCGCGCCGGACGATCCGAAAGGTTGCGGATTCGCGCGCCGCGGCCGCGGTAACCTGCGCGCGTGCACCCGCCGTTCGCCTCCGTCTACTTCGACTGCGACTCGACGCTCGCCGCGATCGAAGGCGTCGACGAGCTGCTGCGCTGGGCCGATCCGGCCCTGCGCGCCGACATCGCGGCGCTGACCGAGGCGGCGATGAACGGCGCGATGCCGCTGGCCGACGTCTACGAGACGCGGCTGCGCAAGCTCGCACCGCGCCGCGAACGGCTCGCCGAGATCGGCGATCTCTACATCGCGCACACGGTCGCCTGGGCGCCCGAGGTCGTGCAGGCTCTGCAGTTCCTCGGCAAGCAGGTCGGCATCGTCAGCGGCGGGCTGTTGACGCCCGTGCGCCGCCTCGCCGACCACCTCGGCGTGCCGGCGGCGAACGTCCACGCCGTGCCGCTGCGGTTCGCCGCCGACGGCAGCTACCTCGACTTCGACCGCAGCTCGCCGCTGTGGCGCAATCTCGGCAAGGTCGAGGTGATCCGCGCGCTGCCGGCGAACCACCGGCCGGTCGCGTTCGTCGGCGATGGCGTGACCGACCTCGAGGTGCAGGGCACGGCCGATCGCTTCATCGGCTTCGGCGGCGTCATAGCACGGCCGCGCGTGCGGGCCGAGGCCGAGCTGTTCGTCGCCGGGCCGAGCCTCGCGCCGGTGCTGGTGGCGCTGCTCAGCGACGCCGAACGCGCGCGGCTCGCCGGCGAGGCGCGCTTTCGGCCGTTGCTTTCGGCCGCCAGCGCGTGATGCTGCCGGCATGACGGATCCGGCCGACGACCATCCCGTGCTGTTCATCCCGGGGCCGACCGAGGTCGACGCCGAGCTGCGCGCGATCATGGCCTGGCCGCTGGTCGGCCACCGCGAGAGCCGCTTCGTCGCGGTCGTCCAGGACGTCTGCGCGAAGCTGCGCGCGCTGTTCCTGACCGCCGAGCCGTGCGCGTTCGAGACCTGCGCGGCGACCGCGCTGATGGAGGCCGCGATCCGCAACCTGGTGCCGCGCGGCGGCCGTTCGCTGCACCTCGTCTGCGGCGCGTTCAGCGAGCGCTGGCACGAGATCGCGACGCTGTGCGGGCGCGCCGCCGAGGCGTGGTCCGTGCCGCTCGGCCAGGCGCACGCGCCGGCCGCATTGCGCGAACGGTTGCGCGCGCTCGCGCAGCGCTCTGCCCTCCCCGACGCGGTCGCGATCACGCACAACGAGACGTCGACCGGCGTACTCGAACCGCTCGCCGAGCTGGCCGCCGTCGTCCACGCCGAAGCGCCCGAAGCGCTGGTGCTGGTCGACGTCGTGACGAGCCTCGCCGGGGCCGCGGTGCGCTTCGACGACTGGGGCCTCGACCTCGCGTTCGCCGGCACGCAGAAGTGCCTCGCGCTGCCGCCGGGCCTGACCGTCTACGCCGCCAGCGCGCGCGCCCGCCAGCGCGCCGCGGCGATGCCCGAGCGCGGCTTCCTGTTCGACCTGCCGAAGGCGATCGCCGAGACCAACGCCGGCAAGACGCTGGCGACGCCGTGCGTGCCGCTGGTCCACGCGCTGCAGCGGCAGCTCGACCGGATCGCGGCCGAAGGGCTGCCGCGCCGCTGGCAGCGCCATGCCGCGATGCGCGACGCGACGCTCGCCTGGGCCGCGGCGCGCGGCATGCGCCCGTTCGTCGCCGAGGCCGCGGCGCGCTCGCCGACCGTGTCATGCCTCGACGCCGCCGGCGCCGACGTCGCGGCGCTCGCCGCGCGCGCCAGCGCGGCCGGCTTCCGCCTCGACCAGGGCTATGGCAGCCTCAAGGGCAAGGCGTTCCGCATCGGCCACATGGGCGACCACGATCTGCCGCGCCTGCAGCGACTGCTCGCCGCGCTGTGACGCAGCGGCTCACGCGCCGGTGAGGCACAGCACCGCGCCGCCGACCGCGACCAGCGTGCCGAGGCCGCCGAGCCAGCCGATCCGCGCGCGGTAGGCGAACGCCGCGGCCGGCATCATGAAGATCGGCGTCGTCGCCATCAGCGCCGACGCCGCACCGAG
>CAYMRG010000520.1:3364-4168 GCA_964392555.1 uncultured candidatus Brocadiaceae bacterium | reverse complement strand
GCACGACGCGCGACGGCTCGGCGCCGACGAAGTGACGCAGGCGTGACGCGGCGCGCCGCCGGGAAGCCTCCATGGCAGCGGCGCGTGGCGGAGCGGCAGCAGGGCGCCATTCGGTGAATCCGGCGCGACCACGCTTCGGGTAAGGTCTCGCCTCGCTTCTCGCCATGTACTTCCTCGACAACGCCGGCTTCTTCGCACTGGTCAGCCTGATCGTCCAGTGCGGCCTGGCGTGGATCTCGGCGGCATTCTTCTGGGCGATGGCGCCCGATCGGGCGCCGTGGGTGCGGGAATGGCGCTCGGCGTTCCTCGGCCTCGGCATCGCGCTGCTCGCCGTGGTCGTGCGCTTCCTCGAGGCGCACTACCACATCGCCGGCGACGCCGTCGTCGAGGAAGGGGAGCCGGTGGCCCGTCTGCTGTACGCGGTCTACCTCGCCGGCAAGGTCGCGTTCTACTGGTTCTTGCTCGGCGGCGCATTCGCGTTGCGCCGGCTGCCGTGGCGTCGCAGGCACGTCTGGTGGACGTTGCTGGCCATCGCGTTCGCCGCCGGCTATGCGCTGCCGACCGTCGAGTCGGTGTTGTTGTTCCAGGCGCCGTGGGCGGCCGCCGCGCTCGCCGGCACGGCCGCGCTGCTGCTGCGCGATTCGCCGAAGGGCGGTGAAGGCCTCGGCCGCCGCGTCGCCGGCCGCGTGCTGGCCGTCTGGTCGCTGCTGTGGATCCTCTACGGCGTCGCGGTGATGGTGGTCGGGCCGTTGCGCCCGCAGCTCGACCAGGCATGGGGGCAGGTGATGAAGTTCAACACGCTGA
>CAYMRG010000520.1:0-3354 GCA_964392555.1 uncultured candidatus Brocadiaceae bacterium | reverse complement strand
GGTGTCGGGGAGGAGGAGGCGGAAGGCGCCGTGCGAGACGGTGATGCAGCGGGCCCAGGACGAACTGCTCGAGACGGTCCGCGAGCGCGATCGGCTACGCGAACAGGTCGAGATCGGCGAACGGCTGCGCGCGCTCAGCACGGTGGTCGGTGGCGTTGCGCACGAGATCAACAACCCGCTGACCGCGATCCTCGGCTTCGCCGGCGATCTCGCCGACGCGTCGCCGAGCGTCCGCGACAACGCTGCGCGCGTGGTCACGGAGCAGGCCGAGCGCTGCCGGGCGATCGTGCAGCGACTGTCGTTGCTGGGACGCCGTCGCGCGCCACGGCCGATGACCGCCGGCATCGACCCACTCGATCTGGTGCACCGCGTCGCGCGCGGCATGCAGCGCCAGTTCGACGCCGCCCGGATCGAACTGGTGCTCGACCTCGACGTCGCGGAACGCACTCTCTACGCCGAAGCGGCCGGGCTCGAACAGATCCTCACCAACCTGCTGAGCAATGCGCTGCACGCGTCACCGCGCGGCGGCATCGTCACACTGCGCAGCCATGGCGATGCGGACTGGGCGCGATTCGTCGTCGCGGACCGCGGCCCCGGTGTGCCGGCGGAGCAGCGCCGCCGCGTCTTCGAGCCGTTCTGGAGCACCAAGCAGGAGGCGAACGGCACCGGCATCGGCCTCGCCGTCGCGCTGGCGCTGGCGGAGTCGCACGGCGGCACGATCGCGATCGACGACGCGCCCGGCGGCGGCGCGCGGTTCACGGTCACGCTGCCGTGGGGCAAGCCGGCGGCCGTGGTCGCGCCGGAGCCCGCCACGGTCGCCGCCGACGTGCGCGACCTGCCCCGGGCCCTGCGGTTGCTGATCGTCGACGACGAACCGCTGATCCGGCGCACGATCGCGCGCTACGTCGGCATGCAGGGCTGGGCGGTGGTCGAGGCAGCGTCGGGCGAGCAGGCGCTCGAGCTGCTGCTCGGTGAGGGGGCGAGCTTCGACGCCGTGGTCTGCGACCTGCGCATGCCGGGCATGTCCGGCGCCGGTTTCTACGAGCGGCTCGAACGCTGCGCGCCGCGCCTGCTGAACCGGCTGCTGTTCGTCACCGGCGACCTGTGCTCGCCCGAAGCCGCCGCGTTCGCCGCGCGCTGCCGCGCGCCGATCATCGCCAAGCCGTTCGTCGTCAGCGAGCTGTTCGGCCGGCTGAAGCAGATGGTCCGGAGCGCGTGACTCCGCGGTTCAGCGCGGCGCGGCCGGCGCGGTAGCCCACCGGCGCAACAGCGTGACCGTCGCGACGAACAGGGCGATCGCGCCGGCGCCAATCAGGTTCTCGACGAGTGACGGCGGGAAGACGAGCACGTATCCGGCGTCCTTGACGAGCGCGGCGAAGCTCGAGACGCAGAACGGCATCAGGAACAGGCGGATCACCTGCCAGCGCTCGAGGCGGATCGGTGCGTTCGCCGAGGCGGTCGTGCTGATCCACAGCGCGGTGCCGATGATCGCGGCGATGCCGAGCGACGTCAGCCACAGCCGCGGGCTCGGGTCGAAGTGGCTCGCGACGTTCGTCGCATACCAGATGGCGTAGCACCACAGGATCGTCCGACCGGGCGAGAGCGTCGCGAGGTAGCGGCGGAGGTTCATGACGGGGCGAGGTCTACCACAGCGACAGAGTCGTGCCATCGCGCCAGCGGCGGACCGGTTGCGGATGCTGCCGCCGCCGGCCGAACAGCACGCGCTGGTCGGGTGCGGCGAACGTGAGCGCCACGCGCCGCGGCAGCGTGTCGAGGCGCGGCGCGGGCTGCGGCGCGCCTTCGCCCACGCCGAGCCACGCGGCGATCGCGCCCCGGGCGAAGCGGCGTCGGATGTGGATCGGATCGAGGCCGTACCAGGCGCCCGGCAGTTCGTGGAAGGTCGCGCCGTGGGCGTCGGCGAGCGCGGCGAGGCCGCGGTGCAGTTCCGCCGCGAGCGGACCGATGGCCGGCAGCTCGAGCCGGCAGCTCGGCAGGACGATGCGCCGGAACACGGCGAAGCGCCGCGGCGTCAGCGTCGCGATGCTCGCGAGCGGCAGGCCGACCACCGCGAGGCGGTCGCAGTGGGGCCGCAGCCGGGCGAGCGAGCGTTCGACCCAGGCCAGGGTCTGTGGCACCGGCACGCCGTAGACGAGGTCGTTGCCGACGTCCATCAGCAGGCCGGTGGTCGGTGCCGGCGCGAACTGCTCGAGCCGTGGCCACAGCCCGCAGCCGTCGATGCCGTCGAGCCCGCGCCACAGCACGCGGCTCGCGATGCCGTACGAGCGGCCGTGACCGAGCGCCAGGTGGGCTTCGATCGGCCCACCCGCGCGTCGGCGCGCCGCGTCCAGGACGCCCAACGCCAGGCGCGTGAGGTTGCTGGCACCGAGAGCGACCAGGCGGGCGGTGGTCATGCGCGCTCCGGCCGCAGCAGCGCGGTGGTCAGCATCGCGACGATGCGTTCGCTGAAGCCCTGCCGTTCGACCGGCGCGAGTCCCGCGGGCCGCAACAGCACCGCGCCGAGGCCGACCTGCAGCAGGAAGCTGGCCGCGGTCACGGTGTCGACGCCGGGCCGCAGGGCACTGGGTTGCAGGGCGGCGCCGAGCAGCCGCAACAGCCGCTGCAGCGCCGCGCGCGTCGCCGCGGTCTGCGCGGCGTCCGCGTGGCTGGCAGCGGCGCCACACAGGATGCGCAGTTCGTCGGGGTGAGTGGTCAACAGGCCCGGCAAGGCCGCCGCGAGCGCTTCGATGCGGCCACGCGCGTCGCGTGCGCCGGCGATCGCCTCGCCGAGCGGGCGCGTCAACCGTGCCGTGGCCTCCCGCAGCGTCGCGCGGAACAGGGCGGCCTTGTCGGCGAAGTGGCGGTAGAGGACCGGCTCGGTGACGCCGGCCGCCGCGGCGACCGCCCGCGTGGTGGCACCGGCGTAGCCGGCGCGCGCGAACACCGGAATCGCGACGCCGAGGATTTGGCGGCGGCGGTTCGGGGCACTCAGGCGATGTCCGGACGAGGGCTTGACCACGGATGCTAGCATCCGCTAACTTGCAAAAGTTAGCAAGGACTAACCAAGGAGCAGACGTGGACGCACGGTATCACGCGGAGCGACTCGACGAACTGGAGCGACGCCTGGCGCGGGTCGAGGCTGCGCTCGGGCTGGCGGCGATGCCGCTGCCTCCTGCGGCACCGCCGCCAGCCGCTGCGGTCCCGTCGCGCGGCCCGGTCGCGAAACCGGGGTCGGGGCCGGTGCCGGTGCCGTCCGTGCCGCCGGCGGCCGATGCGGAGGCAGCCGCTGCGCGCGTGCTCGCCGCCGAGCTGACGGCGGCGCTGTCCGGCAGCGCGCCCCCGCCGGCGGGCGCCCCA
>CAYMRG010000519.1:0-4190 GCA_964392555.1 uncultured candidatus Brocadiaceae bacterium | reverse complement strand
GGCGAAGCGTTCGTCCGAGAAGTGCAGCGCGGGTCCGGCGAACCGGACCCGCGCGCGTGTGGTTACCCCGCAAGGATTTGAACCTTGACAAACAGGACCAGAACCTGTTGTGCTACCGTTACACCACGGGGTAGTAAGTCGTTGCGAACAAAGAGCTTCGGCAGTCCGATCCGCTCGAATCGCGCGCCCGCCGTGGGGAGCAGGGCGTGCACGAAGATCGGCAGGTTGGTTACCCCGCCTGGACTCGAACCAGGAACCAACAGGACCAAAACCTGCTGTGCTACCGATTACACCACGGGGTAGTGGGGCGACGGAAGATAGCAACTGGCCGGCCGAAGTCTACGACTTCCTGCCAGCCCCTCTCCCGCCGGGCTTCGGCAGGATCCCCGCGGCGGCGGCGCGCACGAGCCGGCGAAACGACGGGCAGTCGGCGTGTCGAGTCGCCGGACAGGCCGCGGCGTGGCGAAGGCCGTCGCGCACAGCGCGGAGGCGCCGGATCATGGCATCCAGTTCCTCCGCCTTGGCTGCGAGCCGGCGGCGGTCGACGCGCGGGCGACCATCGGCGCCGACCATCGTCGCGATCTCGGCGAGCGAGAACCCCGCCACGCTGCCGAGCGCGATCAGCGCCAGTCGTTCGAACACTTCGGGGCGATACTGACGCCGCAGCCCCTTGCGACCGCACGACGCGATCAACCCGAGCTGCTCGTAGTAGCGCAGCGTCGACGTCGGCACGCCCGCCCGCCGCACCACCGCCGCGATGTCGATCGTTTGCATGACTGGGCTTGACCTCAAGTCGACTTGAAGTCGCAGGATACCGGCATGAAGCACCCCGATCCCACCCCCACACCGCCGGACGCCGCGGCCGAACAGGCCCGCCTTTGGAACGGTTCCGCGGGCCAGGCCTGGGTCACCGCCCAGCCGATTCTCGACGCGCTGTTCGCGCCGTTGACCGACCTGCTCGTCGCCCACACCCGCGCCGCCGGCGCCGGCCGCGTGCTCGACGTCGGCTGCGGCACCGGCGCCGTGACGCTTGCGATCGCCGCGCAGGCGGCCCCGGACGCATGCCTCGGCGTCGACGTCTCGGCACCGATGGTCGCGCTGGCCCGCGCTCGCGGCGAACGCGCCGGGAGCGGCGCGCAGTTCGTCTGCGCCGACGCCCAGACCCACCCGTTCGCCGCCGCGAGCTTTGACCGGATCGTGTCGCGATTCGGCGTGATGTTCTTCGGCGACCCGGTCGCGGCGCTCACCAACCTGCGACGCGCGGCCAGCGCCACCGGCACCCTGTGCTGCATCGCCTGGCGCGGCGCCGAGGCGAACCCGTTCATGACCGCCGCCGAACGGGCGGCAGCACCCTGCCTGCCCGACCTGCCGGCGCGCCGGCCCGACGGCCCGGGCCAGTTCGCGTTCGCCGACCGTGAGCGCGTGGCGACGATCCTCGCCCGCAGCGGCTGGCGCCACGGCGACGTCGCGCCGATCGACGTGCCGTGCGCGATGCCGGCCGACCAACTCGACGCCTACGGCGCGATGCTCGGCCCGGTCGCCCGGGCCCTCGAAACCGCGGACCCGGCGCTGCGCGCCCGCGTCGCGGCCGCGGTGCGCGAGGGGTTCGCCCCGTTCGTCAGCGGCGGGATGGCCAGATTCCCCGCCGCGTGCTGGCTGGTGACCGCGCGGACAGGCAGTTGATGCAGGAACCTCCGGAGTGGCTCAGCTCGCCCGCAGCGACGCCATGTCGATGCAGAAGCGGAAGCGCACGTCGGACCGCAGCATCCGTTCGTAGGCCTCGTTGACCTTCTGGATCGGGATTACCTCGACGTCGGACGTGATGCCGTGCTGGCCGCAGAAGTCGAGCATCGCCTGCGTCTCCGCGAGGCTGCCGATGTTCGACCCCGTCAGCTTGCGGCGCGCCATGATCAGCGCGAACGCGGACACCCGCAGCGGGTTCGACGGCGCGCCGACCAGCGTCAGCGCGCCGTTGCTGCGCAGCAGGCCGAGCAGGGCGTCGACGTCGTGGTCGGCCGAGACCGTGTCGAGCAGGAAGTCGAAGCTGCCGGCGTGCGCCGCCATCGCGTTGGCGTCGCGCGTGACGATCACCTCGTCGGCACCGAGCCGCCGCGCGAGTTCCGCCTTGCCGGGCGACGTCGTCAGCACGACCGTGTGCGCGCCGAACGCGTGCGCGAACTTCACGCCCATGTGGCCGAGTCCGCCGAGCCCGACGACGCCGACCTTCTTGCCCTTGACGACCGCGAACTGCCGCATCGGCGAGTAGGTCGTGATGCCCGCGCACAGCAGCGGCGCCGCGCCCGCGGGATCGAGGTTGGCCGGGATCCGCAGGACGAAGTGTTCGTCGACGACGATGCTCGTCGAGTAGCCGCCGTAGGTGACGCCGCCGAGGTGCGCGTCGGGCGCGTTGTAGGTCAGCGTCATGTTCGCGCAGAAGTGCTCGTTGCCCGCGCGACACTCGCCACAGGTGCCGTCGCTGCCGACCAGGCAGCCGACGCCGACGAGGTCGCCGACGCGGTGCTTCGTCACCTGGCCGCCGACCTTGGTGACGCGCCCCACGATTTCGTGGCCCGGCACGCACGGGTAGACGGTCGGCATCACGGCGTGCCATTCGTCGCGCGCGGTGTGCAGGTCCGAGTGGCAGATGCCGCAGAACAGGATCTCGATCTGGACGTCGCGCGCGGTCGGCTCACGGCGCGGGATAGAGGCGGGAGCCAGCGCGGCGGTCGGGCTGGCGGCGGCGTAGGCCTTGGCGTGTTGCATGGCGCCATTGGACCGCGCGGCGGCGGCGGACGCACGCATCGGCGCTGCGGACGCTCGAAGCGATGCCCACCGGGCGTTCCGGCGCGGGCCGGAAAAGACACAGGGTGGACAGGCGCTTGCGCCGGTCCACCCTGTGATCACGATTGGTAGCGGGGACAGGATTCGAACCTGTGACCTTCGGGTTATGAGCCCGACGAGCTACCGGGCTGCTCCACCCCGCGTTGGGTGAGGCAAAGACAGTAGCGGCCGTGCCCCGGATCGCAAGCATCTTCTCGGCGATCCGCCGCGGACGCGCGACCGCCCACCGCTCACTGCGCCTTGCGCAGGTCGTCGAATTCCTTGCGCAGGTCGCTCGGGCAGTCCTGCGCCGCGAACAGCGCCGTGTGGCGTTCCGCCTCGGCGACCGCGTCGCCGCGCTGGGCGGGGTCGGCGGCGATGCGCAGGCGCAGCCAATCGACGAGCCGCGCGCGGAACGCCGGGTCTTCGGGCGTCGTCGCGCGGAAGACGCGTTCGGCGAGCGCTGCCGCGCCCTTCGCGTCGGTCGCGGCGAGCGCCCGGGCGACGCGCGCGGCGAGATCCACGATCCGCAGGTCCGAGCTCGGCGTCGGCAGGTCAGCGAGCAGCTGCAGGGCGAGATCGGGCTTGCCGAGCGCGAGTTGCGCTTCGCCCGCGAGCGCACGCATCCGATCGCGCTGCTCGGGCGTCATCGCGGCGCGCCCGGGCCCACCATTGCCGGCGAGCCAGGCGGTCGCGCGCTGCGCCGCTTCCTGGTTCTTGCCGCCGGCCAGCTCGACCTCGAGCCGCAGCAGGCGGACGGCGGTCTCGTCGAGCTTGAGCTGCGCGTCGTCGAAGCGCTGCGCCTCGTCGAGCTTGTCGAGCGCGACGAACGCGGTCCGGACATCGCGCGCCTCGCGCTGCAGGTCCTCGGTCGCGGTCCAGGGGTCCTTCGCCGGCTTGAACAGCGCCGCGCCGATCAGCACGCGCATCGCCTGGCGGGCCCGCAGCGCCATGTCGGCGTCGCTGCTGGTCACGTCCTTGGCCAGATCGACGGCGCCGTGGCTGGTCAACACCAGGCGCAGGCTCTGCCGCTTCTCGAACTGCAACAGCTGGCGGCACGCGCCGAGCCACTGGCCGCGATCGGAACGCGCGTCGGCGGCGATCGTCGCCAGGGCCTGCAGCAGCGGTTCGAGGCGGAACTGGTGCTCGGCGGGCACCGGATTGCCAAGATCGGCGAGCACCTTGTTGATCGCGCCGATCGCCTTCTCGGGCATCTGCGGCTGACGACCGCAGGAGACCATGCAATCGACCAGGGCGCGGAGCACCGTGACGTTCGGCTCGCTGCGCACGCGGTTGCGCACGGCGACGATCGTGTCGGCCAACCACTCGGCGCGGCGCGGATCGGTCGAGTCGGGCAAACGCCCGAGCGA
>CAYMRG010000518.1:0-4211 GCA_964392555.1 uncultured candidatus Brocadiaceae bacterium | reverse complement strand
GGCGAAGGCCGCGCCGGTGAACCCCGGCGGCCGCGGCTTCATGAAGATCGTGCCGCACCACGGCACGATCCTGAAGATCAGCAAGGACGGCACGAAGATCGAGCCGATCGCGACCGGGCTGCGCGCACCGAACGGCATCGGCGTGTCGCCGACCGGCATCGTCACCTCGGGCGACAACGAGGGCACCTTCATCCCGCGCTGCCGCCTCAACTGGATCGAGCAGCCGGGCTTCTACGGCGGCGTCAAGGACACCGCGCACCGCTCGCCGGTGCCGGACGCGCCCGACCTGCCGCTGTGCTGGTTCCCGATGGAGGTCGACAACTCGAGCGGCGGCCAGGTCTGGGTCACCGGCAAGGGCTGGCCGGACCTGCAGGGGCGGTTGCTGCACCTGTCGTACGGCACGTGCTCGGTCTACCTCGTCGAGCCCGAGCGCGTGAACGGCCACATGCAGGGCGGCGTGGTTCGCCTGCCGGCGGACTTCTCGTCGAGCTGCATGCGCGCGCGCTTCGCGCCGCACGACGGCCAGCTCTACGTCGCCGGCTTCCAGGGCTGGCAGACCAGCGCCGCGCGCGACGGTGGCTTCCACCGCGTCCGCCGCACGCAGCAGCCGCTCGGGCTGCCGATCGCGCTGCGCACGACCGTGAAGGGCGTCTACCTGACGTTCGCCGCGCCGCTCGATCCGGCGACCGCCGCCGATGCGGGCAACTACGGCGTCGAGATCTGGAACTACCTCTACTCCGGCAACTACGGCTCGCCGGAGCTGTCGGTGCTGCATCCCGAGCGCAAGGTCGCCGAGGGCCAGCCCAACCGCGATCCGCTGTCGATCACCGCGGCGACGCTGTCGCCCGACCGCTGCACGGTCTTCCTCGCCGTCGACGGGATGCGGCCGGTGATGCAGATGAAGGTGACGTGGAACGTCGACGATGCCGCTGGCGCGACTCGCAAGGGCGAGCTGCACAACTCGATCCACGCGCTCGCCGAGGACCACGGCTTCGCGGAGGTGCGATGAACGGCGGGCTGCTGCGCAGCGGCGTCGCGCTGCTGCTGACGACGGTCGGCGCGCTGGCGCAGACGCCGGCCGCCGCCGGGTCGCCGTCGCAGGGCGTCGCGCTGACGCTCGAGCGCCTCGGGCCGGCCGAGCAGCGCGTCGTGCAGGTGGAACGCACGCGGCTGCTGTCACTGGCGGTCGAGCGCGGCGAGTCGCCGAGCCCGTTCCTGCCGGCCGGCATGTGGCAGGCGACGTTCCGCGCCAAGGTGACGCTGCCGGCGCGCGACAAGTGCCGGTTCCGCCTCGAGGGGCGCGGCGGCGCGCGCCTGTCGGTCGGCGGGCAGATGGTGCTCGAGGGAACGCTGCGGCTCGGCAAGCCGATCGAGACCGAGGCCAAGGTCGCCCTGAAGAAGGGCGCCAACGATCTCGAGCTGGTGTTCACCAGCGGTCCGATGGGCGACGGCCAGGTGCGGCTGTTCTGGTCCGGCGAGGATTTCGGCTTCGAGCCGATCGCGCCCGAGCTGCTGAGCTTCGTCGCCGACGACGAGCTGCTCACCGGCGAGCTGCGGCGCCGCGGCCAGACGTTGTTCGGCGAACGGCGCTGCGCGAACTGCCATGAGGCCGAGGCGCACCGCAACGGCGAATCGGCCTACGGTGAACTGGCGGTGCCGGCACCCGACCTGCGGACTGCCGGCACCCGGCTGCGGCGCGAATGGCTGGCCGCCTGGCTGCGCGATCCGCACGCGCTGCGCGCGACGGCGACGATGCCGAAGCTGGCGTTCGAGAACGGCGGCGACGCCGACGACCTCGCCGCCTACCTGGCCGAGCAGGGCACGCCGGGCGCGATCGACCCGTTCACCGCGACCGAGGCCGCGGCCGGCGCCGATCGCTTCCGCCGGCTCGGTTGCGTCGGCTGCCACGTGCCGCCCGGCGAGGATGCGCACGAACTCGAGCTGGGGCCGCGCATCGCGCTCGATGGCGTCACCCACAAGTGGCATCCGGCGGCGCTGGTCGCCTTCCTGCTCGATCCGCGCCGTGACCACCCTGCCACCGGCATGCCCGACTTCCGGCTGTCGCCGGCAGAGGCGCGGGAGCTGGCCGCCTACGTCGCCACGGGTGCCGGTGCGGCGCTGCCGGCGAGCCGCGGCGACGCGACGCGCGGCAAGCACCTCGCGCAGCAGCACCATTGCGCGCAGTGCCACGCGATCGATCTGCCGCAGGCGGAGTACCGCGCGTTGCGCGGCCGCAACCTGCACGCCGACCACGGCTGTCTGGCGGAGGCGGCCGAGCAGCGCGGTCGCGCGCCGGATTTCGCGCTGTCGGTCGACGATCGCGCGGCGTTGCGCGCCTTCCTGCCGCACGCCGAAGAGGCGCCGTTCCGCACGGCGCCGTTCGACTTCGCCCAACGCCACCTCGTCGCCGAGCGGTGCACCGCCTGCCACGCGATCGACGGTCGCGCGTCGGTCTGGGCGCGGGCGGCCGAGTTGGCCGGCGCCGACCACCCGCTGCCGCCGGACCAGGATCCGCGGACGCAGGGTGTCCCGGCGCTGACCTGGGTCGGCAGCAAGCTGCAGCCGACCTGGATCACGCAGTTCGTCACCGGCCAGCTGCCGTCGCCGCGACCGTGGTTGAAGGCGCGCATGCCCGCCTTCCACCTGCGCGGCGCGGCGATCGCCGCCGGGCTCGTCCGCGAGCACGGCTACGGCACCGCGGACGAACCACCCGGCAACGTCGACGTGCAGCTGGCGAGCGATGGCCAGCGGCTGGTCGCGATCGGCACCGGGTTCGCGTGTGTCAACTGCCATGCGGTCGCCGGCCAGCCGGCGGTGCAGGTGTTCGAGCGCGAAGGCATCGACCTGGCGACGGCGCGCGGCCGCCTGCGGCACGAGTACTACACGCGCTGGCTGGCGGACCCGCGGCGGCTCGATCCCGACAGCAAGATGCCGAAGTTCGCCGACGCCAAGGGCAAGACCGCCTTCAAGGACGTGCTCGACGGCGACGCGGCGCGGCAATTCGAGGCGATCTGGCACTTCCTGGGCCAGCGGCGCGGTTCGCGGTGAGCGGGGCCTCGCCAGGGCCGACGCCCGCGAGCGGCGTGCCGGGGCACAGTCCCGGCATCCCGCCGGCACCGCCGTGGGTCGATCTGCGGCTCGACGGCAACCAGGGCCGGGCCCCGACCGCGGCGTTCTTCGCCGCCTTGGCGCAGGACGTCGAGCTGCTGCGCAGCTACCCGACCGACCGTTCGCTCGAGGCGGCCCTCGCCGCGCGCCACGGCGTCGCGGCGGAACGCGTGTTCGTCGGCGCCGGCGCCGACGTTCGAGATGCTCGACCGCTACGTCGCACTGAGCGGCGCAGCCACGGTGACGGTGCCGTGGACGGACGGCGCGTGGCCGCGCGGACCGGTGCTTGCGGCGCTGCGTCCGGCGACCGCGCTGGTCGCGATCGTCTCGCCGAACAACCCGACCGGCCTGTGCGCGTCGCCCGACGATCTGGCCGCGGTCGCGGCCGCGGCGCCGCACGCGCTGGTGCTGGTCGACGCCGCCTACGCCGAGTTCGACGGCGAGGCGCTGTCGACGGCGGCGCTGCGCCTGCCCAACGCGGTGCTGGTGCGGACGTTCGGCAAGGCGCACGGCCTCGCCGGCCTGCGCGTCGGCTACGCGGTCGCGCCCGCCGCGGTCGCCGGCTGGCTGCGCGCCGTCGGCAGCCCGTTCACCTGCGGCACGGTCGCGCGCGCCGCGGCGCTGCGGCGGCTCGCCGAGGGCGGGGAGGTCGCGGCCTACGTCGCCGACGTCGCCCGCGAGCGGGCCGTGCTCTTCGACCAGCTGCGCGCGCTCGACCTCGCGCCGTTGCCGTCGGCGGGCAACTTCGTGTTCGCCCGCGGCCGTGCGTCGGTCTGGCTCGCCGACGCGCTGCGCAGCCTCGGCGTCGCCGTGCGGGCGCTGGCGGGCGGCGTCCGCATCACGCTGCCGGCCGACGCCGCGGCGTTCGCCCGGCTGACGGCGGGTGTGCAGGCGGCGATCGCGCCGGATGCGCTGCTGCTCGACCTCGATGGCGTGCTGGCGGACCTCGAGCGGCGCACGGCCCTGGCGACGTCGGCCGAACTCGCCGCGCTCGCCGCCGAACGGCCGATCGGCGTCGTCACGAGCTGCCCGCGGCGGCTCGCCGCGAGCGTGCTCGAACGGCACGGCTTCGCGCCCCACGTCGGTGCCGTCGTCGCCGCCGA
>CAYMRG010000517.1:0-4214 GCA_964392555.1 uncultured candidatus Brocadiaceae bacterium | reverse complement strand
CACGACCAGCGCCGCGAGGAACGAGCCGACCACCAGGTGGAACTCGATCTCGTGCAGCGCCGCGCGGATGTAGCGCGACTGGTCGACGACGACCTCGAGCTGCAGGTCGCCGGGCAGTTCGTGCTGCAGCGTGCCGATCAGGTCGTTCAGCAGGTCGATCACCGCGACCGTGTTGGCGCCCGACTGCTTGCGCACCTCGAGCACGACCGTCGGCTTGCCGTCGAGCCGCGCCAGCGATCGCGGTTCTTCGGTGCCGTCCTCGGTGCGACCGACGTCGCCGAGGTGGATCGGCACGCCGTTGCGGCGCGCGACCGTCAGGCCGTCGAATTCGCGCGGGTCGAAGACGCGGCCGAACGTGCGCAGCGTGCGTTCCTGGCTCGCGTCGGTGACGTTGCCGCCCGGCACGTCGGTGTTCTGCCGGACGATCGCCTGGCGCACCTGCTCGACCGGCAGGTCGTAGGCGGCCAGCCGGTCGGCGTCGAGCCAGACGTTGATGGTGCGCGCGACGCCGCCGACGATGCGCACCTCGCCGACGCCGCCGACGCGTTCGAGCCGGCGCTTCAGCTTCTTGTCGGCGATCTCGGTCAGCTCGCGCTGCGAACGCGCGCCCGACAGCGCCACCGTCAGGATCGACTGGCTGTCGGCGTCGAACTTGCTGACCACCGGCGGCTTGGTGTCCTCGGGCAGCCGGCTCAGCACCTGCGCGACCCGGTCGCGCACGTCCTGCGCCGCCGCGTCGATGTCGCGGTCGAGGTCGAACGTGATCATCACCAGCGACGTGCCGGCGCCGGAGATCGAGCGCAGCTCGTTGATGCCGGCGACCGCGTTGACGGCCTCTTCGACCGGGTAGCTGACCGTGACCTCGACCTCCTCGGGCGAGCCGCCGGGCAGCTCGGTGCGCACCATCACGGTCGGCGAGTCCATCGCCGGGTAGCGATCGACGCCGAGGTGGGTGAAGCCGACGGCTCCGGCGACGACCATCGCCAGCACCAGCATGGTGGCGAACACCGGCCGCGAGATGCAGACGTCGGCGAGCTTCTGCACGCGCTATTCCCCCACCCGCACGGCCTGGCCGGGGAACAGGCCGAGCGCATCGCGCACGACCTGCAGACCGGCGGTGGCGCCGCCCAGCAGCACGACGTCGCCGGCCGCGCCCTCGCCGGGCAGCCGCGCGCCGACCTGCACGACCAGCCCCTTCGCGACCGTGGTGCCGTCCTTGCCCGCTTCGACCGTGAACACGCGATCGACGCCGGCGAACGACGCGACCGCGCTGGCCGGCACGACCAGGCGCGGCTCGGCCGCCACCGTGATGATCTCGGCGCGACAGAACGCGCCCGGCAGCAGCCGCGCGTCGCCGTTCTGCACCTCGGCCTCGACCAGCCGCGTGCGGTCGCCGCGTTCGATGTCGGCGCCGAGCCGCACGACGCGGCCGTGCTGCACCTTGCCGTCGCCGCCGTCGATCGTGAACTCGACGTCCTGACCGTTGGCGAGCTGGGCGACCGCCAGCTCCGGCACGCGCAGCCGCAAGCGCAGCGGATCGACGCGCAGCAGCGTCACGACCGGCGCACCGGCCGCGAGCACCTGGCCCGCGGTCGCGACGCGGCTGGCGACGCGCCCGGCCCACGGCGCGACCAGGCGGCTGTCGCTGCGGCGCTTCTCGGCCTGGCGCGCCTCGACCTGCGCGAGCCGTGCCTCGGCGAGCCACGTGGTGACGTCGTCACGCGCGGTCTGCAGCTTGGAATGGGCGACCGCCAGCGTCGCGTCGGCGGTGTCCAGCTCGGCGGCCGGCCGCAGCTTCTCCTGCACCATCGACGCCATGCGATCGCGCTGCAGCTGCGCGTCGTCGAGCACCGCCTTGGCCTCGCGCACCGGCGCGGCCTTGTCGACCTCGAACGCGTCGAGGGCACCGCCCGGCGGCAGGCCGAGGCGCGCGAACGCGGCGACGACCGCGGCTTCGGCGCGTTCGACCGCGAGGTCGAAGTCGCGCGGGTCGAGCTTCGCGATCGGCGCTCCGGCCGGGACCGGGTCGCCGACGTCGACCGACAGCTCGGCGAGGCGGCCGCCGACGTCGAGCGCCAGCACCAGCTCGTCCTGCGCGGCCAGCACACCGGTCACGGCGACGCGACGCGGCACCTGTTCGGTGCGCACGGCGACCAGCGACACGGCGCGCGGCGATCGCGCCGGCCCGGCCGCGGCCTGCGGCTTGCCGCCACAGGCGGCGACCGCCAGCAGCGCCAGCAGCGACGCCGGCGCGAACCGCTCGCCACCCGGGGCGCGGCGGCTCATTCGGCGACCACGCGCAGGTCGTTGACGAAGCGCTCCGACATCTCGAGCGTCTTGCCGAGGTCCGGATGCCGCATGACGATCCAGCCGTCGCCGACGACGACCTTGCGCCAGTCCCGCTTCGGCTCGCCGATCGGCGTCAGCTCGATGCTGGCGATGTGTTCGCCGTAGCGGCGCATCAGCTCGTCGAGGCCGACGTAGGCGCGCACGCGGCCCTGCCCCTGCGCGCGCTTGAACACCATCGACGCGTTGTACTTCTTCGTCGTGTCCTGGCTGAGGCGCCCCCAGCACACCGCCTCGGCCCAGCCGCGGAACAGGTCGATGTCGCACGAGTAGTTCATCGCGTGCACCAGCCGCGCGCCGGGCGGCCGCCCGCCGATCTCGCCGAACACCGCTTCGCCGGCCGGCGTGCGGAACCACTCCATGTGCGTGAAGCCGGTCTGGAAGCCGAGCGCCTGCAGCACCGCGCGGCCGAGCGACACGCCGGGTGCGGGCAGCTCCGCGCCGAGGTCGCGCAGGACGATGTTCTGCATCGAGATCCACTCGTTCTGCGCGAGGATCATCGGCTTAGGCCGGTAGAGCGAGACGTTCTCGAACAGGATCCGCCCGCCGGCGCAGACCGTGTCGTAGGTCAGCTCCTCGCCTTCGATGTACTCCTCGACCGAGATCTCCGGCACGTGCACCGTGTTCTGCAGCGCCTGCTCGAACTCGGCGCGGTCGCCGCAGCGGTAGGTGTCCTTGCTGCCGGCGCCATCGATCGGCTTGACGATCGCCGGGAAGCCGACGTGCTCGATCGCCGCCCAGGCCTCGGCCTTGCTGCGCGCGCGGCCGTGGCGCGGCACGCGCAGGCCGGCCGCCTCGACCGCCTGCTTCATCCGCTCCTTGTCGCGGAACACCAGCGTCTGCTCGACCGACATGCCGGGCACGCCGAATTCCTGGCGCAGCCGCGCCGCGAGGTACATCAGCCGCTCCCACAGGCACTCGACGCGGTCGACGCTGCGGCCCTTCAGCCACGTGCGGATCTGGTCGGCGACCGCGCGTTCGTCGTCGAACGAGCGCACCTGCAGGTAGTCGGCGAGCGCCTCGCGCGCCTCGGCGGGCAGCGCCGCCGCCGGCTGGTCGCCGACGCCGAGCACCTTGGCGCCGACCTGGGCCAGGCCGCGCACGAACAGGGGCATCTCGGCCGGGAAGCCTGGACTCAGGTAGACGACGTGCATGGGTATCCGGACGGTTCGGGAAGGTTCGGAAGGTCAGCCGAGTTCGACGCGCAGCGTGCGGACGACCTTCTGCACGGCCGCGGTCACCAGTTCGGTGTCGGGATGGCGGACGATGACGTAGCCCTCGCCCTCGTAGCTGCCGCTGGCCGGCTGCCCGACCTTGGGCAGCCGCATTTCGACGACCAGGTCGCCGAGCGCCTGCCGCATCTCCTCGAGGCCGTGGACCGCGCGCACCGTCGCGGTCGCTTCGGTGCCGACCGCCTTGCCGGAGGCCAGCTGGCCGCGCAGGTAGGCCGCGCCGGCGGCGTAGCGACGTTCGACCGGCGTGAAGGTCTCGAACACCATCAGCCGCGCGAACGCCGCATACATGTCGCTGTCGACCGCGTAGCTGAACAGCGTCATGAACTGCGCGCCAGGCGGCCGCGCCGCGACCTCGCCGATCGCGATCGAGCCGTCGGGACGGCGGAACCACTCCATGTGCGACATGCCGGTCCACATGCCGAGCACGCTGAGCGCGCGCGGGCCGACGCGATGGATCGCGGCGAACTCGGCGCCGCCGAGGTCGCGCGGCGCCACCACCGCCCACTGGATCCACGGGTTCTCCATCACCTGCAGCGGCGTCGGCGCATAGCAGCAGATGTTGTGCACGACGTGGCGGCCGTGCAGCGTCACCGAGTCGAACGAGTATTCCTGACCCTGCACGAACTCCTCGAG
>CAYMRG010000516.1:0-4217 GCA_964392555.1 uncultured candidatus Brocadiaceae bacterium | reverse complement strand
CGCCCGCGGCACCTTGCTCGACCTGCTGCAGCGGCTGTGTGCCGAACGGCCGATCGGCCCGGCGCGGCTGGTCACGGTCGACCTGCCGGCCGATCCCATCGCCTGGCAGCGGCTGCTGAGCTGGGTGCCGTGAGCGGGTCGCGGATCCCCGTTGACCGGCGCCGCGCCATCCCTACACTGTTCGCCCGCTCCACTCGGTCCAGGTGGAGCCCCACCGCGCCATGAAAGCCGATATCCACCCCAAGTACGTCGAGTGCCAGGTGTCCTGCGCCTGCGGCAACAAGTTCGTGACCCGCTCGGTCAAGGCGGAGATCCGCACCGACATCTGCTCGGCCTGCCACCCGTACTTCACCGGCGCGCAGAAGTTCGTCGACTCGGCCGGCCGCGTCGACAAGTTCCTCAAGCGCTACGGCAAGGCCAAGGAAGCGACGAAGGGTTAGCTGCCCGGTTCCCCGTCGCCACGGGTCCAGTTGCCTCCCGAGGTGCGCGCGTGAACGAACTCCGCCCCAAGGTCCGGCAGAAGCTGGACCGGCTGGTCGCGCGCGCCGAGGAGCTGCTCGCGATGTCGGCCGATCCGGCCGTTCTCGAACGGCCCGAACGCCTGGCGGCGCTGCAGCGTGAGCTCGGCCAGGCCACGCCGATCGCCCAGCGCTACCGCGGCTACCTGAAGCTCGTCGAGCAATTCGCCGAGCACCGCAGCCTGCTCGACGGCGATGACCGCGACCTCGCCGACCTGGCGCGCGCCGAGCTGCCGGCGCTCGAGGCGCAGATCGCCCAGGAGAACGACCTGCTGATCGACGCGCTGCTCGCCGAGCAGGGCGACGATCGCCGCGACGCGATCGTCGAGATCCGCGCCGGCACCGGCGGCGAGGAGGCGGCGCTGTTCGCCAAGGACCTCTGCACGATCTACCAGCGCTATGCGGGCCGCATGGGCTGGACGTTCGAGCCGATGCACTCGACGCCGACCGAGCAGGGCGGCTTCAAGGAGATCGTGTTCGCGCTGCGCGGCGCGAACGTCTTCCACGCGATGCAGTTCGAGTCCGGCGGCCACCGCGTCCAGCGCGTGCCCGAGACCGAGCAGAAGGGGCGCGTGCACACGTCGGCGGCGACCGTCGCGGTGCTGCCCGAGGTCGAGGACGTCGAGATCCAGATCGAGGACAAGGACCTGCGCGTCGACACCTACCGGTCGAGCGGCGCCGGCGGCCAGCACGTCAACAAGACCGAGTCCGCGGTGCGCATCACGCACATCCCGACCGGCACCGTCGTCGCCTGCCAGGAAGAGCGCAGCCAGCTCAAGAACAAGCAGCGCGCGATGACGCTGCTGCGGTCGCGCATCTACGACGCGCAGAAGCGCGCCGCCGACGCGGCGCGCGCGGCCGAACGCAAGGAGCAGGTCGGCTCGGGCGACCGCAGCGACCGCATCCGCACCTACAACTTCCCGCAGGACCGGCTGACCGACCACCGCCTGAACCGCAACTTCGCGCTGTCGCAGATCATGGAGGGCAAGCTCGACCCGGTGGTCGGAGCCCTGCAGGCCGACCAGCGCGAGCGCCGCATCGAGGAGCTGTGAACCGGTGCTCCCGGTGAACCGGCATGCCGCTTCTTGCGTGACTGGCGCGCCGACTTGCGCCACGATCCTCGCCCCCAACCCCTCTCCCTCTCCCAACCGACTGGAGCACGACCGATGACGGACCCCGGCCTACCTGGCGACCTCGCGTCCCTCGAACCCCTCGAGCCGCTCGACACCGTTGGCATGGCGGTGGCCCCGGGTGTGCCGGACGACGCCGCGCTGCAGGTCATGCGCTCGGGTCTGCCGGCCCCGGCGTTCAACCCGTTCTGCCGCGACAAGTCGCTCTACAAGTTCCTGTTCGCCGGCGTCGTGATGTTCGTCGGCTGCCTGATGCCGTTCAGCGCCGACTACGCGCAGGTCGGCTACAAGACGATGAGCGGCGGCCTCTACATGCTCATCGCGATCGCGATGATCTGGACGTGGTGGGCCGCGATCCACAACAACCGCACCACCGGCGCGAGCCTGAAGTGGCTGCTGTTCTGCGCGTTCCCCTTGATCGCCGGCATCATGATCTTGGTCGGCTTCGATCCGGCGCAGGCGCTGGCCGCGGCCAAGGCCCACGGCATCCTGCCGGCCAACGCCGAGAGCAGCACCTGGGGCACGCTGTTCGACGACCTGTTCACCGCCGGTCGTCCGAGCGAGGACGCGCCGGCAGCGGCCGCCCGCGCCGAGACCTTCTGGCGCCTGCTCGGCCCGGGTCGCCTGTTCGTGATGCTCGGCGGCCTGATCGCCGAACTCGGGTTCTTTGGCGGCATCCTCGGTGGCGCGAAGAAGAACAAGCAGGACAAGCAGGCCAAGCAGATGGCCGCGTCCGAGCGCAAGCGCAAGTGAGTCGCTCTGCGCGGGGTGGCCGTGGCTGACGGGCCGCACACCGTGCTGTCGGTGCTGCAAGGCGCCGAAGCCTGGCTGCGCGGCCGCGGCATCGAAGCACCGAAGCGCTCGGCCGAGCTGCTGCTCGGCAAGGTGCTCGGCCTCGGCCGCCTGCAGCTCTACCTCGCGCACGATCGGCCCCTCGACGCGGCCGAACGCACGGCGATGCGCGACCTGGTCGCGCGCCGCGGCAAGGGCGAGCCGGTCGCCTACGTGCTCGGCGCGTGGGCGTTCCGCCAGCTCGAGCTGACCGTCGGGCCGGCGGTGCTGGTGCCGCGGCCGGAGACCGAGGGACTCGTCTCGCTGGTGCTGGAACGGGCGCCGCAGGGTGCGCGCGTCGTCGATCTCGGCACCGGCAGCGGCGCGATCGCGCTGGCGCTGGCCGCCGAACGGCCCGACCTGCGCGTGCTCGCGACCGACGTCAGCAAGAATGCGCTGGCGATCGCGAAGGCCAACGCCGAGCGCCTCGGCCTGACCGACCGCGTGGCGTTCGCGCTCGGCTCGTGGTGGGCGGCGGTGCCGCCCGGCGAGACGTTCGCGGTCGTCGTCAGCAACCCGCCCTACGTCGATCCGGCCGCCGGCGACGAGCTGGCTGCGGACGTGCGCGCGCACGAGCCGCCGCTCGCGTTGTTCGCCGCACCGGGCGACATCGTCTCGTGCTACCGCGCCATCGTCGCCGGCCTCGCCGAGCGGCTCGCGCCGGGTGGCTGGTTCGTCGCCGAGACCGGCGTCGGCTGCAGCGGTCCGGCGCGCGAGCTGCTCGCCGCCCAGCCGTTCCTCGCCGGCGTCGAGCTGTTGCCGGACCTCGCCGGCATCGACCGCTACCTGCTGGCGCGGCGCGTGGCGTAGCGCGCGATCACGGCGCGGGCTTGCCCTTGCCGACGTAGTTGTGCAGCGCGACCTTGGTCTCCTTGCCGATCTCGGTGAAGTAGACCGCGACGTCCCACTGCTTCTTGCCGCCGCCCCGCAGCGGCTCGCAGCGGACGACGGCACCCTTGACGTGGTGTTGCTGGACCGAGCCCGGCAGCGCGAAGTCGAGGCCGACCAGCGTCATCTCCGCGATCGGCGTCGGGCTGGTGCACGCGAGGCCGATCGTCGAGATGTCGCGCAGGACCGCGGCGTCGCCGGCCTTCTGCTCGGCGAAGCGGACGGGGAACGAGGCGAGCGCGCGCTGGGCACGGCGGCGCTCCGACTGGGGAGTGGGCGAAGTCACGGCGGCAATCTACCCCGCATGTCCGCGATTTCCCCGCGCCGCCGCGGAATCGCCGCGCGCAGCTTCTCGCGGCGTCGGCCACCGCGCAGCGAACGCCGCGCACCCGGTCGTGGCGATGGTGAGAAGTGCGGGCTAGCATGCCGGCCTGCGGGCCGCGCCTCATCACTGCGATCGGCGGACCCCTCCACATCACACGACGAGAACACACCGGTGGGCAACTTCAACAAAGTCATCCTGATGGGCAACCTGACGCGCGACGTCGAACTGCGGCACACGCAGAGCGGCATGGCGTTGGCCAAGTTCGGCATGGCGATCAATCGCAAGTGGTCGCAGAACGGCGAGCAGAAGGAGTCCACCTGCTTCGTCGACCTGACCGCCTGGGGCCGTCAGGCCGAGTTGCTCAGCCAGTACGTGCGCAAGGGCAGCCAGCTGTTCGTCGAAGGTCGCCTGGAGTACTCGACCTGGGAGGCGCAGGAAGGCGGCAAGCGCAGCAAGCTCGAGGTCGTCGTCGAGAACTTCCAGTTCATGGGCTCGGGCCGGGGCGCCGGCAGCGAGGAAGGTGGC
>CAYMRG010000515.1:0-4217 GCA_964392555.1 uncultured candidatus Brocadiaceae bacterium | reverse complement strand
CTGGAGCTGACGCGCCTGAGGCGCGCAGCTCAGCGGCGACCGGCTGGGATGCGAGGAGGTGACGTGCGTCGGGGTCGGGCGTAGCCCGATGGACTGCTACCAAGGAACGCGAGGGGAAACGGCTTCGCCCGCCTACGCTGGAGCTGACACGCCTGAGGTGCGCAGCTCAGCGGCGACCGGCTGGGATGCGAGAAGGTTCCGTGCGTCGGGGTCGGGCGTAGCCCGATGGAGTGCCACCAAGGAACGCGAGGGGAAACGGCTTTGCCCGCCTACGCTGGAGCTGACACGACTGAGGCGCGCAGCTCAGCGGCGACCGGCTGGGATGCGAGAAGGTTCCATTCGTCGGGTCGGGCGTAGCCCGATGGAGTGGGCGGCGGCGGGCCACCTCGGGCGGCTGGCTCAATAGCTGCCGATCAAGGCGGCGAGCGCGTTCGAGCTGGTGAACGCGGTGATCGCCGTCGCCGACAATTCGATCGCGACCACCTGCTCGCGGAACGTCAGCCCGACGACAGCCGGCGTGTTCGGAATCGCGAGCGTGATCACGGCGCGGCCGGCGACCGGCACGAGGAGCGACAGCACATCGGCGGTCGTCTCCAGGTCGCAGCCGGGCAGCCCGAGCGGCGTAACGACCGACAGCGGCACCGCCGGCGCCGCGAAGCCGAGGACGCCGACACCGAGCCCGTTGGCCGCCAGACCCGCGACTTCGCTGACGAACGGCGCGCCGACCCACGGCGTGGTGGCCGCGGTCAGCACGTTCGCTCCGCCCGCGCCTGTGCAACCGCTGCCGACGGCGACGACGACCGCGGGGCATGGCCCCACCCACCGCGCCAGGTGCGCGCTTGGCTGCCCGCCGGCCGACTCGAAGTAGCCACCGACGACGACCTCTCCGGAGCGACACACCGTGACGGTGTAGGCGATCGAGAAGATCCCCGACGAGGTCAGCGCCCCCGCGAGTGATTGCCACGTGCCGGTATCGCGCAGCAGCGCGCCCTGGAGCAGCGAGGAACGCCCCGAAAGCAGCGTTTCACCGGTCGGCAACAGATCGATGTCCGACACGTACTGCAGTCCCGTGGTGCCGAGCGAGGTCCACGCGCTGCCGGTCCAGAGCGCCACGCGATCGGCCGCCAGGCCGCCGGCGTGGGCGAAGAAGCCACCGACCAGCAAGCTGCCGTCGCGGCGGACCCGCAGCGCGCGCACCGATCCGTCGGTGCCGCCGCCCAGGGTGTTCCACGCACTGCCATTCCAGCGGGCGACCTGGCCGGGGAAATCGCCACCGGCGACGACCGAGCCGTCGGGCATCGCGGCCAGGGCCCACACCGGCCAGGTCAGTCCCGAGAGCAGGGTCCAGGCCGCGCCATCCCAGCGCGCGACCCTGCCGTTGAACACGCCGCCGATGTAGAGGTCACCGTTCGCCGTGATCGCGATCGCATGCACCGCGACGCCCGGTGCCCCCGGCAGCGCCGACCAGACGCCGTTCTGCCAAAGCGCGATGCCGTCGCACGGCACGCCGCCGGCGAGCTGGAAGTTGCCGCCGACCGCCACGCCGCCGCCCGGCAGAGCCGCGAGTGCGTAGACCGGGCCGTCGACGCCACTGCCGAGCGGCTGCCAGGCGCCGCCGACCCGACGCGCGATGTGCTGGCCGGGGGTGGTGAACCAGCCGCCGACGATGAGGTCGCCGTTCGCCAGCTCGACCGAAGCCGTGACCTCGTTGTCGAAGCCCACGGGCGTGAGGCCAAGCCAGGTGCCCGCCGCAGCGTCCCACAGGGCCATGTCCTGGGGCCCGCCACCGCTGCCGTCGGAGAACTGCCCGCCGAACACCAGCCCGAGCGACGTCGCGTCGACGGTGTCGACGGCGCCCACCGGCGACACGCCGAGCTGGCTCCAGGCGATCCCGTTCCACACGCCGACCGAGCCGACGTTCGCACCCGACGATCCGCCGACGATGCCGACCAGCACCAGGTTGCCGCTGGCGTCGAACGCCATGTCGAGCGGCAGGAGATTGGGCGAGGGGGCGACCTGCGTCCACGTGACGCCGTTCCAGCGCTGGATGCCGGCCAGTCCGCCGAAACCCACCACCACGTTGCCTGCCGCGTCCACCTGCAGCCCGCCGCCGGCGAAGCTGCCCTGCGTCCAGCCGAGCGACGACCACGCATTGCCACTCCAACGCGCGACGGCATTGGCCGCGACGCCGCCGGCGGACGTGAAGCTGCCGGCCACCAAGACGTCGCCAGTCGCGGTCGTGGTGAGGTGCCGCGCGTAGGCCTGTGAGCCGGTGAGTCCCGCGCCCAACGCGTGCCACGTCACACCATCCCACCGCGCGATGTTGGCCGCCGCGATGCCACCGATCGACGTGAACCGCCCGCCGACGACGACGTCGCCGTTCGGCAACGCCATCGCGCACTGGATCCAGTCGCCGGCCGCGAGGCCCGCGAGGCCGCTGCCGAGCGGCGCCCAGCTGCTGCCGGTCCAACGCGCGATGCCGGCGATCGCCGTCGTCCCGGCGAACGTGAAGTTGCCGGCCGCGACCAGTTCGTTGTTCGCGGTAACGACCAGGGCCTGCACGAAGCCGCCGCTGAGGCCGGCGCCGAGCGGATGCCACTGGCCGGTCACGTTGTCGCGCATCGCGATGCCGGGCGTCGCCTGGTCGGCGATCGCGGTGAACGAGCCGCCGAACACCAGGTGCGCTGGCAGTGGCCCCGCGCCGTCCGGGTCCCACTCCGCCACCGCATAGACCTCACCATCGGTGCCCGGCAGGCTCGCCGCGTCCCACTGCGGTGCGCACTGCGCAGCAACTTGGCCGGCGAACCCGGTGGCCACACCGGCGAGGATCGCTGCGGCGATCGAGAACTTCGCGAGGAACCCTGCCTTCATGCGCGGATCGTAGCCGAAACGGCACGCGCCGGGGCACCGGCGCGCCGGCGCGCGATCAGGCGAAGACCGTACGCGGCGCGTGGGTGACGACGGCCGGCAGCACACGGGCGACGCGCTTGGTCGCCTCGAGCGGCAGCAGCCGGTAGGTGTGCGTCGCGGCGGGGCCGGTGCGGACGACGCACAGCGCGCCGGCGCGCACTTCCTGGGCCTCGCGCGGCGACAGCTCGAGCCACGGCAGCGAGCCGTCGTCGGCCTCGAAGTAGAACTTCACGGTGCCCGGCCCGGGCTTCTTCGCCGCGGCCAGCAGCGCGCGAACGGCGGCGACCTCGGCCTGCTGCTTCTTCGCCTGCTCGAGCCGCTCCTGCTCCTTGCGGATGCGCTCGCGTTCGTCCTTCTGCAGCCGCTCGATGTCCTTATGCCGCGACGCGGCCTCGGCCTCGAGCTTCTCGCGCCCCTTCTCGGTCCGCTCGACGCGCGCCTCGTGGGCGAGGCGGCGGGCGTCCTTGTCCGACAGCAGGGTCGCCTTCTTGAACTGGTCGCGCAGGCTCATCGCCCGCCGATGCTACGCCAACCGCGCGGCGACCGGAAGCGGCCGCGCCCGACCGATCCGCCGATCCGCCCGTCATCCGACCAGGTCGGGGTCCTGCTCGAGGAACCGGACGGCGATGCCGACCCGGCCGTCCCCCATGCGCTCGAAGCGGACCAGCTCGCCGCGCAGCGTGCGGCCCTTGCTGACGATCTGCACGGTCACCGGCAGGCTGCCTTCGGCCGTGAAGAACACGCCTTGCGACGACACGTTCTGCCCCGGGCCGACGATCGCCGTGGCGTCGAACTGTACGGCGACCTCGCCGGCCAACGGCACCCGCGCCTCGCGTCGGTTCTCGATGCCTGTCGCACGTTCGTCCATGCTGCCTCCGGCCGATCGCATCGGCCGGACGGGCCACGCGACTGAACCCGAGGTCGCGACGGGTTCGCCCGGTATCGTGCCGGCGTGACCGAAACGGCCTACCGACGCGAACCGGGCTACGCCGAGCGCTACCGCGACCGCCGCTTCGCCTCCGGGTCCGGCACCGGCACCGATCGGCGCGAACGCGCGGCGCTGCGCGCGCTGCTCGCTGCGGCGCAGTGGCCGACCGGCCCCGGGCTCGATGCGCCGAGCGGTGCGGGCCGCATGAGCGACGAGCTGCCCGGCGCCGTCGTCCAGGTCGACCGCGATCCGGCGATGGTCCGCGCCTGCCCCGGCGAGCGGCCGCGCGCCTGTGCCAGCGTGCACGCACTGCCGTTCGCCGACGATGCGTTCGCCGGCGCGCTGTGCCACCGCCTGCTGCAGCACATTCCGACACCTG
>CAYMRG010000514.1:0-4225 GCA_964392555.1 uncultured candidatus Brocadiaceae bacterium | reverse complement strand
GCGCGGCTTCGGGCGCAGGTCGTCAGCCGCGGGTGTGTTCGATCGTGGCGGCGTCGTCGGCCTTGCCCAGCGCGCGGAGCACTTCGACGAGCTGGCGGCGCACGGCTGTGGTGTCGGCGTGGTCGGCACCGCGGTCGGCGGTCAGGTCGGCGAGGGCGCGCCGCAGCGGCGCTTCCGCCTCGGCATCGCGGCCGGCCGCGTGCAGCCAGATGCCGAGCGTCGCGCGGCAGGCCAGCGTCAGCCAATGCGTGGCGCCGAGCTTCGCCTCCGCCTCCTGCAGCACGCCCGCCATCTCGGAGATCGCGTCGGCGAGTCGCCCGGCGCGCTTCATCGCCCGCGCCGTGTTGTTGCGCGAGCCGAGCACGTCGAGCGGCGCGGCGTTGCCGGTGCGTTCGATCGTCGCGACGATCGCCTGCAGCTCGGCGAGCGCGCCGTCGGCGTCGCCGCGGTCGAGGCGCATCATCGCCAGGTTGTTGCGCGACACGAGGGTGTGGGGGTGGTCGGCGCCGAGCACCGCGGTGCGGCCGGCGCAGCATTCCTCGGCGAGCGGGATCGCCTCGTCGAGCCGACCGAGCGTGTGCAGGTACTGCGCCTCGCTGTTCATCAGGTTCAAGGTCGTCGCGGTGCGCGCGCCGAACCGCCGCCGGGCGATCGCGAGGGCGGTCGCGGCCTGCTGTTCGGCGCCGGCGACGTCGCCGGCCTGGGCCAGGTAGAAGGCGAGGTTCGCGATCGAATCGAGCGTCGCCGAGTTCTCGGCGCCGGCCTGGCTGCGGCGCAGCGCGACGACGTCGCGCATCCGGGCCGCTGCGGCCTTCACGTCGCCGCGCGCGTAGGCGACCGACGCGAGGTTCTCGCCGATCGCCGCGCGCAGCTGCGAGACATCGTCGTCGGGCGAGCCGATCGCCTCGGCGCGGCGGAAGGCGCGTTCGGCAGCGTCCAGTTCGCCGAGCCGCAGGTGGCCGAGGCCGAGCACGTTGAAGACGTGCGAGACCTTGGGGTCGCGGTCGATGCCGAGGCGCTCGGCGCGCTCGGCCAGCGGCGTCAGCGCGTCGACGACCTCGCGGTAGCGGCCCTGCATGTGCCAGATGCGCGCCAGGTTGGCGCGGGCGAACAGCGCGGTCGGGTCGTCCGCGCCCAGCGCGCGCTCGGTCTCCTCGAGTTCCCGCGTCGCCGTGCGCTCGGCGTCTGCGTACTGCGCCAGGCTCGCGTAGACGTCGGTCAGCTTCGTCAGGATGAAGATCCGCGCGTCGGCGTCGTCGCCGAGGTTCTCGGCGAGGTGCTGGTCGGTCGCGCGCAGCAGGTCGAGGACGCGCGCATCGGGCCCGCTGCGGTTGGGCGAGGCCGCCGCCAGCGAATCGGCGAAGAAGTCCATCGCCGCCTCGGCGCGGCGCTGCGCGGCGACCGCGCTCGCGCGGCCGCGTTCGGCGCGCTGCCACAGCACCAGCGAAGTCCACAGGCCCGCGACCAAGGACAGCAGCAGCAGCAGCGCGAATGCCACCGCGCCGCGATGGCGCGCCGCGCCCTTGCGCAGCAGGTAGAGCGTGCTGTGGCGTCGGGCCGCGATCGGTTCGCCGGCCAGCCACGCGCGCAGGTCGGCGCCGAGTTCGCCGGCCGACTGGTAACGATCGGCGGGCGCCTTCTCGAGGCACCGCAGCACGATCGTCTCGAGGTCGTCGGGGATCGCCACGCCGCGGCGCCGCAGCGGCGGCGCGGGGCGCTCGACGATCGCCCGCAACGTCGCGTGCAGGCCCTCGGCGTCGCCGAACGGCAGCCGGCCCGCGAGCAGCCGGTAGAGGATCGTGCCGAGCGACCAGACGTCGCTGCGCGAATCGATCTCGTCGACCTCGCCGCGCGCCTGCTCCGGGCTGCACCACTGCAGGGAGCCGAGGAACACGGCGCCGCTCGTCGACCCGATCGTCAGATCGTCGGTTGGCCCGGCCAGGTCCTTCGCGAGGCCGAAGTCGAGGACCTTCGGCGTGCCGGCATGGTCGAGGCGGATGTTGCTCGGCTTGAGGTCGCGGTGGACGACGCCGCGCCGGTGCGCGTAGGCGACGCCGTCGCAGACCTGCGCCAGCAGCGTGACGACCCGGTCGCGCGCCGCGCCGTCGCCCGGATCCGCGGCCCACGCCAGCACGTCCGGCGCGCGGTCGATCGTCGGTCCGTCGACCAGCTCCATGACCAGGAACGGGCGGCCGTCGGCGGTGGTGCCGCTGTCGACGATGCCGACGACGTTCGGGTGATCGAGCCGCGCCAGCAGCTCGAGTTCGCGCTCGAAGCGCGTCGGACCGCCGTTCGCGGCGCGCGCCGCCAGGATCTTGATCGCGACCAGCCGACCGGTGGTCGCCTGATGCGCCGTGTAGACGACACCCTGGCCGCCGCGCGCCAGCTCGCGGAGCTGCCCGTAGCCGGGCAACGCCGGCGCGTGGTCGGTGTTCGCCTGCCGCAGCTCGCGCTCGAGCTGCGCGTCGTCGAGGAACCAGGCTTCGCTCATGCGATGCTCCGCGCGGCGTCGCTCACCCTTCCTCGGCGACCTGCGCGGCGATCAGTTCGCGCAGGCGCTTCAGGATGCGGGACTTCGCCTGGTAGACCGAGTTGACCTGCATGCCGAGTTCGGCGGCGACCGCGGCCGGCTCGCGCTGCTGCTGCGTCACGGCTTCGAACGCGCGCAGGTCGGTGGCGCGCACCTCGCTGCGGATCACGGCCATCGCCAGGCGCAGGTGGTATTGCCGCCACTCGGCTTCCCAGTGCGCCTCGAACTCGGCATCGGGGATGCCGTTCGCCGCGTCGGCCGGATCCGCCGTCTCGTCCGGCTGGCCGATCGCCGGCAGCGGGCCGCGACGCCGCAGGCGCTTGCCGATCACGCGCACGGTGATCGTCTTGAGGAAGCCGCGGAAGCGCCCGAGTTCGCGGTCGTAGCGGAAACCGGGCAGCGTCTTGGTCAACTCGACGAAGACGTCCTGCAGCACGTCCTCGCCATTGGCGTCGGTGAAGCCGCGGCGCCGCGCCACGCCGAGGATCAGGTCGCGGTACCGGGCGAAGCACTCCGCCCAGGCTTCCTGGTCGTCGCCGCGCGCGAGCCGGGCGAGCAGGCTCTGGTGGGTCGAGAGCGAGAGCACGCGGGCACTCTACCATGCTCCCCGTTGCCGCCGGCCCGGCGACCCTGACGGTGAATCCGGGGGCCGCGCGATCGGTCGACCGGATCGCGGCTCCGGTGCGTAGGATCGCGAGGATGTCGGGACCTTCACGTCGTTCGTTCCTCACGTCGATGGCCGCCGCCGGCATTGCCGCGCCGTGGCTCCGGAGCGCGTCGGCCCAGGAACCGACGAAGCCGAAGCCGCAGAAGATCCTGGTGCTCGGTGGCACCGGCTTCCTCGGGCCGCACTTCGTCCGCGCCGCGCTCGCCAACGGCCACACGGTGACGCTGTTCAACCGCGGCAAGACCAACCCGGGGCTGTTCGCCGAGCTCGAGCAGCTGCGCGGCGATCGCGAACAGGGTGATCTCGCGGCGCTGCAGGGGCGGACGTTCGACGCGATCCTCGACACGTCGGGCTACGTGCCGGCGCACGTCGATGCGACCGCGCAGCGGTTCGCCGGCTCGGCGCAGCACTACCTGTTCGTCAGCTCGATCAGCGTCTACTCCGCGTTCGGCGACTCGGCCGGGACGATCGACGAGAGCGCGGCGGTCGGTACCGTCGCCGACGAGGATGTCGCGAAGGTCTCGACGATCCGCCAGTCGCTGCCGTTCTACGGCCCGATGAAGGCGCGCTGCGAAGCGGCCGCCGAGGCGGCGATGCCTGGCCGCGTCGCCAACGTGCGGCCCGGACTGATCGTCGGTCCCGGCGACCCCAGCGATCGGTTCACGTACTGGCCGTGGCGCATCGACCAGGGCGGCGAGGTGCTCGCGCCGGGACCGGCCGACGGGTTGGTGCAGTTCGTCGACGTGCGCGACCTCGCCGCCTGGTTGCTGCACTGCATCGAGCAGCGGATCGTCGGCGTCTACAACGCGACCGGGTTCCGCGGCACGGTGTCGATGGGCGATCTGCTGGCGGCGTGCAAGTGCGCGACCGAGCAGGCGGTCGAGCTGGTCTGGGTCGACGAGCCGTTCCTGGCGGCGGAGAAGGTCGGCGCATGGATGGAGCTGCCGCTGTGGCTGCCGTCGACGGGCCGCACGCGGCTCGACGTGCAGCGCGCGCTCGCCGCCGGCCTGCGCTGCCGCCCGGTCGCC
>CAYMRG010000513.1:0-4228 GCA_964392555.1 uncultured candidatus Brocadiaceae bacterium | reverse complement strand
CAGAACCGCGCGCACCCGGCGTTCGCCGCCGGTGAGCCGGCGTTCTTGCGCGACCTGCACTTCGCCAGCCTGCCGCACGCGGTCGTCGCCGCGAACCGGAGCACGCGGGCGGCCCGCATCGGCGGCGATGGCGCCGTGCAGTGGCAGGCGACGCGCGAGCAACTGCCCTGGGCGGTGTTCGACGGGCCGAACGGGGTGCCGCTCGCTCCGGGCGACGCGCCGCCGCTGCCGCCGTCCCCGCCCGTCGTCGCGCTGCCGGCCCAGCCGGCGCGCCCGACGAGCCGGCCGCTGAACGTCGTCCTGGTGCTCTACGGCTGGGCCGACAGCGGCGGTGGCACCATGCTGCCGCGCCAGTTCGCCCTGCAGCTCGCCGCCGGCGGGGCGCGCGTCACGGTGTTCTACGCCGCCGCCCGGCCGGTGCCCGAGCTCGGCCCGTACGGGTTGCTGCACGGCGAGGAATGCGGCGTGCGCCTGGTCGGCGTCGCCAACCGCCCCAGCCTGTTCATGGACCTGCAGTCGCCACAGCGCGAGGTCGACGACCCGCACGTGAGGGCCTGCTTCACCGCATTGCTCGACGAGGTGCGGCCGGACGTCGTGCACTTCTGGAACCTGCACAACCTCGGCCTGTCGCTGCCGGGCACCTGCCGCGCCCGCGGCATCCCGACGGTGTTCAGCTCGAACAACTACTGGCCGATCTGCCCGCGGCTCTACCTGGTCGACCCGGTGCTCGAGCGCTGCGAAGGTGGCTCGGTCGACGGCCGCCGCTGTGCGCGCTGCGTCGGCACGGCCGGGGCAGCGGCGGCGCACGCCGAGCGCCGCTCGGCGGGGCAGGCGATGCTGCGCCACGACATCGACGTGCACCTCGCCGTCTCGCACCGCGTGCGCGACCTCTACGTGCAGAACGGCGATGACCCGGGGCACGTGCGCGTGCTGCGGCAGGAGCCCGGCGAAGTGGCGACGATCTGGGCGCGCACCGGCTCGCGCCGCGCGATCGTCGAACGGCTCGAGCGACCGCTGCGCGTCGCGTTCATCGGTTCGCTGATGGCCCACAAGGGCGCCCACGTGCTCGCCGAGGCGCTGCAGCACGTCGCCCCCGGCACCGTGGCCGCCGTCGCGCTGGGCGATCTGCAGCCCGACTACGCGGCGTTCCTGCGCCGCCTCGACCCGCGCGGCGCGCTGCACCTGCACGGCCGCTACGCGCCGGCGATGCTGCCGGAGCTGCTCGCGGCGGTCGACGTCGTCGTCGTCCCGTCGCTGTGGGACGATTGCGCGCCGTTCGTCGTCGCCGCGGCGCTCGCCGCGCGCGCGCCGGTGATCGGCAGCGCGATCGGCGGGATCCCGGACTTCGTGCACCACGGTGAGAACGGGCTGCTGTTCGCACCCGGAGACGTGGCCGGGCTCGCCGCCGCGCTGGCGGCATTCCGCACCGACCCGCACCTGCTCGGCAGGCTGCAACGCGGCATCGCGCCGCCGCGCGGCCTGGCCGCGTTCGTCGCGGACGTCCGTGCGGTCTACCGCGAATTGCTCGCCACCGCCGTCACGGTGGCCTGAACGGCGGGCCGCGCCCTCGCTACCGTGGTGGGCCGGTGCCCGGCGACGCCGGGCCCGACCATCCGACCATGCGAACCTCGATCCACTCGTTCCTCGCCGGTGCGGCGATCTGCACCGCAGCGGCCAGCGCGCAGAACCTCGTGCTGCCCGACAACCACTACCTGATGGAACACGCGGGCCAACTCGCGAACGCGGGCGACACGACCCACTGGCGCACGACGCTCGGGCGCTTCCAGACGATCTACGAAGCCAGCCATTTCACCGGTGTCGGCGGTGTGACGGGCCCGATCCTGATCACGCACCTCAGGTTCCGCGGTGAGGACGGCGAGCGCAACCTCGGCGGCCAGGTCTACACCGGCGTGACCGTGCGCCTCGCCTCGACCTCGCTGACGAGCGCCACGATGAGCACGACGTTCGCGACCAACCTCGCGCCGGTCGCCCCGGACACGACCACGGCCGGCCCGATCGGCACGACGACGGTGACGATCGCGCCGTCGCTCGGAACCTGCCCCAACAACTTCTGCATCGACATCGACCTCGCGGCGATCGGTGCGGCGTTCCTGTTCGACCCGACCAGCGCCGAGCCGAACCTGCTGATCGACCTCGACCTGCCGACCGCGCCGAGCAACGCGGCGCCGCTCTACCTGGTGCCGATGCAGGACACCACGGCGCACGGTGCCGGCATCCGCGGCAAGACGGTCTCGACCGGGACCGCGGCCAGCGCCACCGGCACGGCCGATCCCACGCCGATCGTCGTCGGCATCGCATTCACGGGGCCGGGCGGCTTCGCCAACCCGGTGCCGGCGCGCAACGAGGAGTTCGGCGCGTCGTGCGGCGGCGCCTGCTCGACGTTCTACCAGACCTTCCACCAGGGTCAGGCGTTCGACATCACGGGTCTGACGCTGCTGCCGGACAACCCGACGGCGCCGACGATCTACACCGTGCTCGGCAGCGCCCCGGTCCCGGACATGACCAGGCTCAACGCCACCCCCGACAGCGTGGGCGACGAGAGCGTGGTCACCAAGGCGCTCAGCTTCACCTGGAACTACCCGGGCGGCTCGACGACGACGCTCAAGCCGACCACGAATGGTTCGGTCTGGCTCGACGCGGCGATGACCTCGGCGATGTACACGACCAACAAGGCGGCGCTGCTCGGCACCACGACCAACTACACCGCGCGCTACATGCCGTTCTGGACCGACCTGCAGTGCGGCAGGAACACCGCCGGCAACGCGCTCGCCGGCCTGCACGTCGTCGAGGACACCTCGGGAGGCCCCGGCAACACCGTCGTCTACGTGACCTGGAACGACGTCGGCCTGTTCCGCGTCGGCTCCGGCAGCACGCAGCCCGGCCACGGCAGCTTCACCTTCCAGGTGGTGATGTTCGAGGCCACCGGGGTCGTCGAGTACCGCTACGGCCCGATGATGACCTACGCGTCGGGGCTGTGGACGACGTCGACGTCGATGTACTACGCGTCGATCGTCGGCTTCACGCGTGGCCGGATCGGCGGCACCACACCGTCGAACGACCCGCAATCGCGCGACCTGTCGGTCGAGGTGCCGTTCAGCACGGCGGTCGAAGGTTCGACCGGCAACGTCAGCCTGACCTGCGCGACGACCCCGCTCGTCGGTGGGCCGGGCTACCAGGGCCGCCTGTTCGCTGGCCAGGTGGCGACCTACGACGTCGGCAACATTCCGGCGGGCACGATCTTCGCCATGCTGAACCTCGACGTCGCAGCGAGCCAGCCGGGCTTCCAGATCCCGACGATCACCGCGCCGGGCTGCATGCTCAGCACGTCGCCGAGCCCGCTGCTCGCCGGCTACGAGGTGTGGGTGCTGCCCGGCACGTCGGTCGCCGGCGCGGTGCCGCTGGCGGTGCCGGCCGGCATCGTCGGCTTCGACATCATCGTGCAGGCGATCGGCCTCGACCTGTTCGGCGGCCCCGCGCTGGTGCCGTGGGCCAGCAACGGCCTGCGCCAGACGGTCGGCCTCGACTGAGACCCCGCTTGCCAGCCGCCAACGCGGCGGCGCCTACTGCAGCAGCAGCGGCACCGCGTCGCTGACGAACGTCACGACCCCGCCCTGCAGCGCGACCAGCGCATGGTGCAGGGTGAGCCCGTGCAGCGCCGCCGGCAACGGCGGCACCTGCAGCGTCGCCTGCGCGCGCCCCTGACCGTCCAGCACGCCGGCGGTGTTCTGCAGCGGCCCGCTGTTCGGCTGCGTCAGCGTCGCGAACGTCCAGCCGTCGACCTGCAATGGCAGCACGAACGGTGGCAGCGGTGCACCCGGCAGCGTCCCCGACAGCGTGCCGAGCACGACGAAGGCGTGGCCGGCGAGCGGCGCCGCGGCGAACACCAGCGGCTGCGCGCCACCGGTGGCGAGCGCCACGGTGCCCACCGGGCTGGTGAACGTCGGCTGGCTCGCCAGCGCGCCGGGATCGGCGGGCAGCGTGCGCGCGGTGGCGAACAGGTCGACCGCCGCAGCGAACGCCGGGTCGCCGCGGTTGTCGAGTGCACCGCCCGGCACCGGCCGCGCGTCGAGATGCCAGCCGGCGAACGCGACGTCGACGAAGTCCTGCAGGCCGCTGCCCTGGACGTAGCCGCCGTTCGCCTGCCAGGTGGTGCCGAACACGACGTTGCCGGCGGAGGCACTGGTGCGCCTGCGCGGCCAGCAGCGGC
>CAYMRG010000512.1:0-4234 GCA_964392555.1 uncultured candidatus Brocadiaceae bacterium | reverse complement strand
TCTGGAAGCCGAGCAGATCCCGGTTTTCACCGTCGCGCTCGGCAGTGCGAAGCCCGCGCTCGGCAGCGATGCCGGTCGCGGGCGTCGTGGGGTTGGGGGAGGTGTTCGGCAGGCCAGCTCAAGCAGCCGCACGCCTCCAGCCGATGACATGGGCATGTCGGCCGCGCTGCAGAACCGTTCGGAGACCGAGACCCGCCCCGACCTGCTGGCCAGCCTGATGGCGCAGGGGGAGCTGCCGGGTGCCGCGACGGCGACGGTGCTGCCGCGACCGGCGACCGCCGGGGCCGCTGCGCCGAACCCGGTGCCGGCGGTGACCGGCCAGCGCCGCGTCCAGCGGCTGTCGCTGGTCGTGCCGGCGCGCAACGAGTCGCTGAACCTGCCGGACCTGCTCGCCGAGATCGACGCGGTGCTCGCCGGCACCGACCTGCAGTTCCACGAGGTGATCGTCGTCGACGACGGCTCGACCGACGCGACGCCGGCGATCGCGGCGGCGGCAGGGGTGCGCGTCGCGCGGCACGCCGAGAGCCTCGGCAATGGCGCGGCGGTCAAGCGCGGTATCCGCGAGGCCAAGGGCGACTGGATCCTGCTGCTCGACGGCGACGGCCAGCATCCGCCCGGCGAGCTGCCGGCGATGCTCGACCTCGCCGAACGCTACGACATGGTCGTCGCGTCGCGCGGCTGCCGCGGCGGCAGCATCCACCGCAACTTCGCCAACCGCGTCTACAGCACGTTCGCCAGCTACGTCGCCGGCAAGCACATCCCCGACCTGACGAGCGGCTTCCGCCTGGTGCGCGCCGACGTCGTCAAGGACCTGGTCTGGATCCTGCCGAACACGTTCAGCTACCCGACGACGATCACGATGTCGATGCTGCGCGCGGGCTGGGCGGTCGGCTTCCACCCGTTCGCGGTGCGGCAGCGCCGCGGCAAGAGCCACATCCGGCTGTGGGCGGACGGCAGCCGCTTCTTCCTGATCATCCTGCGCATCGCGACGATGTTCGCGCCGTTGCGCGTGTTCCTGCCGTTGTCGCTCACGGTCGCGGCGTCCGGCATCGGCTGGTACCTCTACACCTACTTCGCCGAGGGTCGCTTCACCAACATGGCGGTGCTGCTGCTCGGCCAGGCGACGCTGCTGTTCGCGCTCGGCCTGATCGCCGAGCAGATCGCCGCACTGCGCTTCCAGGGCCTGTCGCGGGACGCCGGGCGATGAACGCGGCGGCGGCGGCGAACGGCGCCGACGTGGTGTTCTGCGGCGCCTGGGACGAAGGGCCGGGCTACCCGCGGACGACCGCGTTGCGGCAAGGCCTGCAGCGGCTCGGCTGCGCGGTGCGCGAGTGCCGCGTGCCGGGGCTCGGCCGCGACAAGGCCAGGCTGCTGCGCGCGCCGTGGCGCTGGCCGGCCGCGTGGCTCCGGCAGCGGCAGAACCGCCGCCGGCTGGTCGCCGGCCTGCGCGCGCAGCTCGCCGCGCAGCGACCGCGCTGCGTCGTCGTGCCGTATCCGGGCCACGCCGTCGTCGGCGCCGTGCGCGCGGCGTGCGACGTGCCGATCGTGCTCGACCTGTTCCTGTCGGCCTACGACACGGTCGTCGAGGACCGCCGGCTGGTCGCGCCGGGTTCGCTGGCCGCACACTGGCTGCAGCAGCTGGACCGCAAGGCCTGCGCGGCCGCCGACCTCGTCCTGCTCGACACGCCCGAGAACGCCGTCTACGCCGCCGAGCTGACCGGGCTGCCCGCCGAACGGTTCGCCTGGCTGCCGGTCGCTGACCCGGACGCGCAGGCGGCGACGCCGTGGCCGGCCGGGGTGGGGCCGCTGCGGCTGCTGTTCTTCGGCACCGGCGTGCCGTTGCACGGGCTGTCGGTGCTGCTCGAAGCGGTCGCGATGGCGCACGACGTCGAATTGACGCTGGTCGGCGGCACCGCGGCCGACCGTGAGAGAGCGCGCGCGCTCGGCGCCCGCGTGCGGCTCGAACCCGAGTTCGTCGGCCGCGACCGGCTGCAGGCGCTGCTGCAGCAGGCGCAGCTGGTCGCCGGCGTGTTCGGCGGCGGCAGCAAGGCGCAGCGCGTCGTGCCGTTCAAGGTCGTGCACGCGCTCGCCGCGGGCCGTCCGGTGGTCACCGCGGCGACGCCGGCGGCCCTGCGCTGGCTCGACGGCAGCGACGCCGTGTTCTTCTGCGAACCCGGCGACGCCGCGTCGCTGGCGCTGCGGCTGCGCGAACTCGCGGCGGCGCCGCAGCGCGTCGCCGCGGCGGCCGCCGTCGCGCGCGCCGCCTACGACCGCAGCTTCGCCGTCGAACGTGCCGCCGACCGCTGGCGCGATCTGCTGGCGCGGCTGCCGGAGGGGCGCGCGTGACCGGGTCGCGGCGCTCGCTCGCGGCGCGCACGCGCGCGCTGCTCGGCCTCGGCCTCGCCGCGCTGGCGCTCTGCGCCTACGGCGCGGCGGTCGCCGGCGTCTACGTGTTCGACGACCTGCACTCGGTCGCCGACAACCCGGCCCTGCACGACCTCGGCAACCTCTGGCGCTGGCTCAGCGACCCGACTGCGTTCAGCCAGAGCCCGCGCGGTGCGATGTACCGGCCGATCCTGCTGCTCAGCTTCGGCCTCAACCTCGCGATCGCCGACGACGCCGCGTCGCTCAAGGCCGGCAACGTGCTGCTGCACGCGGCCTGCGCGTGGCTGGCGTTCGGCTGGCTGTCGCGCCTGCGCGTCCGGCGCCTGGCCGCGTTCGCCGCGGCGGCGCTGTTCGCGGTGCATCCGCTCGCCTCGGAGGCCGTCAACCTGGTCTCGGGTCGCAGCGAGGTGCTGTGCGTGTTCGGGCTGCTGCTCGGGCTGCGCGCGCACCTCGGCTGGTTGCGCGCGCCCGGCCTCGGCCGGGGCGGCGGCTGGGCGCGGTTCGGCGCGATGTCGGGCATGGTGGTGGGCGCGGTCATCGCGTGCGGCAGCAAGGAGACCGGCTGCGTGCTGCCGGCGCTGCTGCTGCTGCAGGCGTGGAGCCTGCGCCGTGCGCCGTGGGATCGCGCCGCGCTGGGCCGCACGGCCCTCGCGGTGCTGCCGGTGGTCGCGGTCGTCGTCGGCTACCTGCTGCTGCGCCGCGGCCTGCTCGGCCAGGCGACCGTGCAGCTGCTCGGCCGCACCGGCGAGGACCCGCTGTCCGGCCACGGCCGCACGCTGACGATGCAGCTCGCGACGATGGGCGGGCTGCTGCCGACCGTGCTGGTGCAGATGGTCGCACCGCTGTGGCTGTCGCTCGACCCCGCGGTCGTCTACCGCGGTTCGTTCGCCGATCCGGTGGCGCTGCTCGGCTGGGCGAGCCTCGGCGGCCTGTCGCTGGCGGCGTTCGCGAAGGGGCCGACCGCGCGCGTGCGGCGCGTCGCGCTGGCGTTCGCCTGGGCGACCGCGGCGCCGTGGATCGTCGTGCCGCTCAACGTGCCGCTCGCCGAACACCGCCTCTACGGGCCGCTGCTCGGACTCCTGCTGGTGCTGGCGCCGCTGCTGCCGCGCGTGCGCCGGCCCGGCCGTTCGCACCGCGTCGACGCGCTCTGCCAGCCGCTGCGGCCGGCGTTCGCGCTGCTGCTGCTGTTCGCGATCGTCGGCTCGGTGGCGCGCTCGCTGCAGTACCGCGACGAGCGACTGCTGTGGCGCGCCGAGTTGCGGGTGCATCCGCACTCGTTCCGCGGCCACTGGGGCCTCGGTGCGGCGACGTGGCGCTACGGCGATCCGGCCGGCGGCGTGCCGTGGCTGGTCACGGCGCACGATCTCTATCCCGAGCACCTCGACGCGCTGACCCACCTGGTCGAGGCGCTGGTCGCGATGCCGGATGCCGAAGCCCGGCCGTGGCAGGCGCTGCGCTACGCCGCCGAACTGCGCACGCGCTCGCCGGGCGATCCCTGGGTCCGCACGCTGGTCGCGCAGGCCGAGCTGCAGGCCGGGCGTGTCACCGGCGAACGCGAACACTTCGTCGCGGCCGAGCAGGCGGCGCTGTCGTGCCTGCCGATCGCGCCGCCCAAGGCCTACGTCTACCGCCTCGCCGCGGCGGCGCGGCGCGGGCTCGGCGACCTGCCGGGCGCGCTCGCGCACCTCGATGCGAGCCTGGCGCAGGGCCTGAACCACTTCCCGCTGCGCATCGACCGCGCGTTCGTGCTGCGCGACCTCGGCCGCGTCGCCGAAGGCCAGCGCGCGCTGCTGCAGCTGCAGAACGAGCTGCCGTTCGAACCGAGCGTCGCCGCGGCGCTGCAGACCTT
>CAYMRG010000511.1:963-4235 GCA_964392555.1 uncultured candidatus Brocadiaceae bacterium | reverse complement strand
CGATATTTTTGAAACAGACAGCAATGCCGAGGCCGGCTGCAGTCTGTCCCTGCGATGCCTCAAGCGAGGTCAGGGCCGTGCGCTGCGGCGGGAGCCGGCGGGTGCCAACCTCTTGCGTAGACGCGACGGGCTCGGGCGACTGCTCGACCGCGTGCCACCCGACCTCGCCGGCGGCCACCTGGTCGCCGACCGCTGCGGCGGCCGCATGCACTACGCCGCCGACCTGCAGCGGCTGCGGCCGGCCGCGCGCGTCGCGACCGTGGTCGAGACACCTGCTCAGTCGAGCTACGTGCTGCACGGCCGTGGCGGCGAGCTGCGGGTCACGTTCGCCGAACGCGGCGAGGACCGCGCCTTCCCGACCGCGCTGGCGAGCTGCTTCGCCAAGTACCTGCGCGAGCTGATGGTCGAGGTGCTCAACGACTGGTTCCTCGCGCGTGTGCCGGGCCTCGCCCGCACGGCCGGTTACTACGTCGACGGGCACCGTTTCCTGCGCGACGTCGAGGACCACGTGACGCGGCTGGCGCTGCCCCGCGAACGGCTGGTCCGCACGCGCTGAGCCACTGCACGGCGGCGTCAGCCGTCGAAGCCGACGTCGTCGAGCAGCTCGGCGCCGTTCGCCGCGGCCACCGCGAGCTGGTCGCAGCGCTCGTTCTCGACGTCGCCGGTGTGGCCGCGCACCCACCGCCACTCGATCGTGTGCGGGTCGACCGCGCGCAACAGCCGCTGCCACAGGTCCTGGTTCTTGACCGGTTCCTTGCCCGACGTGCGCCAGCCACGCTTCTGCCAGCCCTCGAGCCAGCCCTTGGTCAGGGCGTGGACGAGATACTGCGAATCCGACCACAGCACGATCCGGCATGGCCGCTTCAACGCCTCGATGCCGACGATCGCGCCGAGCAGCTCCATGCGGTTGTTGGTGGTGCGCCGATAGCCGGCCGACAGTTCCTTGCGGTGCTTGCCGGCGAGCAGCACGGTGCCGTAGCCACCGCGCCCCGGATTGCCGAGGCACGCGCCGTCGCTGTAGATCGTCACCGGATCGCCCGCCATGGCCGGTCGAGATAGCCGAGATCGGCGGCGCGGACAACCGCGAACGGGCGCGACCTGCGTCAGGCGCCGTCGAGCTTCGCCGCGAACGCGACCAGCTCCGGCCAGAACGCCGCGAAGTCGATGTCGAGCGCGTCGTAGTGGGCGCGCAGCTCGGCGGCGCCGTCGGCGAGCGGCGACGGCCGGCTGAGCCGCCCCGCCATCCGCCGCACCACCGCGTCGATGCCGTCGACCGGCGCGTAGCCGGCGAGCCAGCCCTGCGCCTTCAGCCACGGCAGCGCCGACACCAGCCGCGGCGGCAGCAGCGTGCGGTGGCGTTCGAGGTCGTCGTGCACGCCGGCGGCGAACGCCGCGAGCGGCCCGCCGTCGCCGTGGCGGTGCCAGTCGCGCGCCAGGAAATGGTCGTAGAACACGTCGACCAGCACGCCGGCGAAGCGGCGCGCGCCGGGGTCGAGCCGTTCGCGGCTGGTGCGGACGATCGGGTGCGCGTCGACGAAGCGATCGATCGCGCGGTGCTGGGCGATGCCGCGCTGCAGGTCCGGGTGCAGCGTCGCCGGGTCGGTGCCACGGACGAAGTCGCCGCACAGGTTGCCGAGCCGCAGCAGCGGATCGGCGGGCGACAGGCGCAGGTGGGCGAGCCAGTTCATCGGCGTCGGCATCGTCCCGGACGCGCCCGGGACCAGCAACCGCGTGCCTCGGCCGCACCGCGACCGTACACTCCCCGCCCCCGATGAGCACCGAACTGCCCACGAAGTACGACCCGCAGACGCTCGAGCCCGCCGTGACCCGCCGCTGGCTCGCGCAGAAGGCGTTCGCCGCCACGCCCGACGACCGCCAGGACCGCTACGTCGTCATGATGCCGCTGCCCAACGTGACGGGCGCGCTGCACATGGGCCACGCGATGGACAACGTGATGCAGGACCTGCTGATCCGTTGGCACCGCATGCGCGGCGACAACTCGCTGTGGCAGGCAGGCACCGACCACGCCGGCATCGCCACCCAGGCGGTCGTCGAGAAGCGGCTGAAGGAGCTCGAGAACAAGACCCGCCACGACGTCGGCCGCGACGGCCTCGTCGAACGCATCCACGCCTGGGCCGCACAGAGCCAGCAGCGCATCGTCACGCAGCAGCAGGCGATGGGGTGCTCGTGCGACTGGGACCGCGCGCGCTTCACGATGGACGAGGTCTGCGCGCGCGCCGTGCGCTGGACGTTCTTCGCGATGTTCCGCGACGGGCTGATCTTCCGCGGCAACCGGCTGGTCAACTGGGACTGCGAACTGCAGACCGCGGTCGCCGACGACGAGCTCTACAAGGAGACGGTGCAGGGCGCGTTCCACTACCTGCGCTACCCGGTGATCGACCCACAGGCCGGCGAACCGAGCCACGTGCTGGTCGCGACGACGCGGCCCGAGACGATGCTCGGCGACACGGCGGTCGCGGTGCACCCGGATCCAGCCGGCGCGCTGCGGGCGGCGATCGCGGCGCAGCGGCAGAAGGTCGCCGACGCCCCGGCCAAGGAGCGCGACGCCGCGCAGCAGGAGCTCGACCGGCTGCTCGATCGCGAACGCGACGTCCTGCCGACCCTGCTGCGGATCGCGGCGATGGCCAAGGCCGGCCGCCGGCTGCGGCTGCCGCTGCAGGACCGCCCGATCCCGCTGCTGCTGGACGATTGGGCCGACCCGTCGCTCGGCACCGGCTGCGTCAAGATCACGCCGGCGCACGACCCCAACGACTACCAGGTCTGGCAGCGCCACCCGCACATCGGCGCGATCAACGTGCTCGAGCCGAACGGCACGATCGGCGAGCGCGGTGGCCGCTACCGCGGTCTCGACCGCTTCGCCGCGCGCAAGCAGGTGATGCAGGACCTGCAGCAGCTCGGTCTCGTCGAGCGCGTCGAGGACCGCACGATCGAGATCGACCACAGCGACCGCAGCAAGACGATCGTCGAGCCCTACCTCAGCAAGCAGTGGTTCGTGCAGATGGCCGACGTCGACGGCGGCGTCGTCATGGGCCGCGGCACCGCCAAGGAGTTCCGCGCCGCCGGCCTCGCCCAGGTCGCGCTCGACGCGTCGGCGGGCTCGCTGCCGCCGTTCGCCGACGGCACGCCGCGGCCGCGCATCGCGTTCCACCCGGACGCCGAACGCTACCGGACGATGTACGACCGCTGGCTCGGCGAGAAGCGCGACTGGTGCATCAGCCGCCAGCTCTGGTGGGGCCACCGCATCCCGGTCT
>CAYMRG010000511.1:0-953 GCA_964392555.1 uncultured candidatus Brocadiaceae bacterium | reverse complement strand
CTGGCGCGGCGAGATGGCGACGCAGCAGGTGCTGCTGCTCGAGCCGATGCTGCGGCCGCAGCTGACGCGCGACGACGTCGCCGCGTGGTTCGTGCTGCCGAACGGCCAGAAGCTCGCGCCGCGCGACGCGTTCTCCTACCTGAAGGGCCCGACCGCGCCGGTGACGATCGAGATCCAGCTCTGCTTCCGCGATGCGGCGCAGGACGAGTCGCTGGGCCCGATCCTGCAGAGCACCGGGCTCGAACTCGACCCCGACGTGCTCGACACCTGGTTCAGCTCGGCGCTGTGGCCTCACAGCACGCTCGGCTGGCCCGATCCGGCGACCGCGCGCGTCGACGCCGGGCAGACGCCGCTCGGCGCGGGGCCGGGTCGTCCCGATGCGTTGGGCTACTACTACCCGGGTTCGTGCCTCGTCACCGGCCGCGACATCATCACGCTGTGGGTCGCGCGCATGGTCGTCACCGGGCTCTACAACCTCGGCGACGTGCCGTTCACCGACGTGTTCCTGCACGCGACGATCCTCGACGGCAAGGGCGAGCGCATGTCGAAGTCGAAGGGCAACGGCATCGACCCGCTCGACATCGTGCGGCGCTTCGGCGCCGACGCGCTGCGCTACGTCGTCTGCGAGCTGCAGACCGGGACGCAGGACGTCCGCCTGCCGGTGCAGGCGATCTCGCCGTTCACCAAGGACGGCGAACCCGAGCGGCTGATCGACCTCGCGACGGCGAAGCCCGGCCCCTACCGCGGCACGTTCCTCGATCCCGAGACGAAGCAGCCGATGGACCTGATCGGCCAGTACGGCAACCAGGGCATCGCGCCGGCGAAGGCGACCAGCGACCGCTTCACGGTCGGCGCCAACTTCTGCAACAAGCTGTGGAACGCCGCGCGCTTCGCCTTCCTGAACCTGCCCGGGACGACGTTCTCGCCGCTCGACGCGGCGACGCTGCCGCTCG
>CAYMRG010000510.1:0-4242 GCA_964392555.1 uncultured candidatus Brocadiaceae bacterium | reverse complement strand
ATCGGCCGCATGCCGTAGACGGCCATGCCGATCGCGGTGCCGATGATGCCGCACTCGGACAGCGGCGAGTCGAAGCAGCGCTGCTCGCCGAATTCCTCCTGCAGGCCCATCGTGGCGCCGAACACGCCGCCCTTCTTGCCGACGTCCTCGCCGAACACGACGACGCGGTCGTCGTTCTTCATCTCGATGCGCATCGCGTCGGTGATCGCCTCGAGCAGCGTCATCGTCTTGGTACCGGACTTCGTGCCGGACTTCGCGGGGGTAGCAGTCATGGGTTTCGAACGGTTGTCGGGTGCGCGTCAGAGGGGGAAGTGGCCGACGTCGGCGCCGACGCCGCCCTTGGCCATCAGGTCGTGGAGCTCCTGCCGCTGCTCCTTGAGCTGCGGCGTGAGGTTCATGTAGACGTCGTCGAACAGCGTCTCCGGGCCAGGATTCGGCAGCGCCTCGGCTTGCTTGACCGCCGCGGCGATCGCGGCCTTGGCGCCCTCGACGCATTCGGTCTCGAACGCCTCGTCCCAGAGCTTCTTGTGCTTCAGGTACTGCTGGAAGCGCGCGATCGGGTCCTTCTTCTTCCAGGCCTCGAACTCCTTCGCGTCGCGGTAGCGCGCGGCGTCGTCGGAGCTGCTGTGCGAGGCGATGCGGTAGGTGACGGTCTCGATCAGCGTCGGGCCCTGGCCCTTGCGCGCGCGATCGACGGCTTCCTGGGTCGCGGCGATCACCGCGAGCAGGTCGTTGCCGTCGACGCGGATGCCCGGCATGCCGTAGGCGTCGGCCTTGATCGCCATCGATTCGCTGGCGGTCTGCTTCGCCGACGGCACCGAGATCGCCCAGCCGTTGTTCTCGCAGACGAACACCACCGGCGCCTTGTAGACCGCCGCGAAGTTCAGGCCGGTGTGGAAGTCGTTGCTGCTGGTGCCGCCGTCGCCGCAGTAGGTCATGAAGACCGTGTCGTCGCCGCGCAGCCGCGCGGCCATGCCGGCGCCGGCCGCCTGGGTGAGCTGCGTGCCGATCGGCGAGCTGATCGAGACGAAGTTCGCCTGGCGGAAGCTGTAGTGCACCGGCATCTGGCGGCCCTTGCTGGTGTCGCCGCTGTTGCCGAACCACTCGCTGACGATCTTCTCGATCGGCACCTCGCGCAGCAGCAGGATGCCGGGCTGGCGGTAGGCCGGGAACAGCCAGTCGCTGTCCTTCAGCGCGTAGGCCGTACCGAGGTGCGAGGCCTCCTGGCCGGTCGACTGCAGGTAGAAGCCGATGCGGCCCTGACGCTGCAGCGCGAGGCCGCGGTCGTCGAGCGCGCGCGTCGCGACCATCAGCCGGTAGAGCTTCTTCAGCTCGGCCGCCGGGAGGTTGGGATCCTTGCCCTTCTGGGCCTTGCCGTCCTTGTCGAGGACCGTCAGCAGTTCGGTCATGGTTGCACGTTCTCCTGCGCCGCCGCGAGCGCGCGCCGCTGGCGCACCATCCCGGCGATGTAGTACTCGGCGGCCTTGTAGCTCGACCGCACGAGCGGCCCGGACGCCACGTAGAGGAAGCCCTTCTTCTGCGCGCGCTGCTCGAGCGCCGCGAAGCGCGCCGGCGTGACGTGCTCCTTGACGGGCAGGTGCAGCATCGTCGGGCGCAGGTACTGGCCGAAGGTCACGACGTCGACGCCGTGCTCGCGCAGGTCGTCCATCGCCTGGTCGATCTCGCGTTCGCTCTCGCCGAGGCCGAGCATCAGCGACGACTTGGTGACGACGTCGGGCGCGAGCCGTTTGGCCGTGCGCAGCGTCGCCAGCGAGCGCGCGTAGCTGCAGCGGTGGTCGCGGACGCGCGGCGTCAGGCGCAGCACGGTCTCGACGTTGTGCGCGTAGACGTCGGGCTTGCCGGCGAGCACCGCGGCGATCTGCGCCTCGTTGCCCTGGAAGTCGCCGACCAGCGCCTCGACCAGCAGCTCGGGATCGCGGCGCTTGATCGCGCGGATCGTCGCCGCGACGTGCTCGGCGCCGCCGTCCGGCAGGTCGTCGCGGTCGACCATCGTCAGCACGACGTACTTGAGGCGCATCGCGGTGCACGCTTCGGCGACCTTCTCGGGCTCGTCGGCGTCGACGGGATTGCCCTGCGCATGCGTCTTGACGGCGCAGAACCGGCAGCCGCGCGTGCAGGTGTCGCCGAGCACCATGAACGTCGCCGTGCCCGACGCCCAGCACTCGCCCATGTTCGGGCAGCGGGCCTCTTCGCAGACCGTGTGCAGGTTGCGGTCGCGCAGCACCTGCTCGAGCCCCGCGACCGTCGGTCCGGCCGGGATCGGCACCTTGAGCCAGGACGGCTTGGTGCCGGGGGTTACGCGATGGGGGTGGGAGGACATCTGGGCCAGCGGCGCGAACGGGGGAGGTTCGCGAGGCGAACAGGATAGGGAGCCGACCGGCGGCACACCAGAACTGCATGCCGTCCCAAACGCCAAGCGGGCCGACCACTACGGCGAGTGGTCGGCCCCCTGGCGGCATACAAGCCATGCTACCGGCGGCGAGCCGGGCGCATGGCTAGTTGCCGAGCACGAGCTGCAGCGCGTCCGACGTGCCGATCGGCAGGTCGAAGCCGACCAGCGTCAGGTCGAACGCGGCGACCTGGGCGCCGAGCGCGAAGCCGACGAGCGCCTGGCTGGCCGGGATCGACACCGGCGTGCTGGCATCGCCGTTGGCGTCGGCCAGCTCGAGCGGCAGGGCGTCCGGCAGCATGTAGAGCAGCACGCACGCCGGCGTGCCGGGCAGCGGGAAGCCGACCGGCGAGACCGTGCCGGCGCTCAGCAGCCACAGGACGACCGTGTTGGCCGGGGTGTTGCCGGCGGTGATGCGGAAGTTCAGGTTGCCGAGGACCGGCAGGCCGTTCGCCGTGCCGACCGTGGGCACGCCGACCGAGGTCGCGCAACCGGTGCCCGAGTGGCTGATCGAGTAGGGCGTGCGGACGAAGCGGACGCCGCGCAGCGCGGTGTTCGCGGCGCCGGTCACGAGGTTCGTGATGGTCGAGGTCGCGCCGGTGTCGACGACCGTGACGAGGCGGTTGGCGTTGGCTTCGGTGGTGGTCGCGAACAGCGTGACGACGCCGTTGTCGACGTAGCCGGTGAGGCCGCGGCAGCCGACGGTGCCCGGCGCGAGCGTGTACTGCAGCGTCCAGGTGCCGGCGCTCTCGGTCCACTTCTGGATGCCGCCGCCGGTGGCCGCGGTGCGGTCGTCGGCGACGTAGAGCGTGCTCGCGTCGGCGAACCAGTAGTCGTAGGCGCCCGAGGCGGCGCCGAAGCCCGGCAGCAGCGTGACCGTCTCACCGGCGGCCGTCGGCAGGCCGGTGCCGACCGTCGAGACGCCGAGGAACGCGCCCGACGCCGAGGAGACGTAGAGCTGGCCGTTCGCGATGTTGACGACGCGGAGGTTGGTCACCGAGGTGCTGAGCTGCGTCGACGTCGTCGCGCCGAGGCCGCCGACGTAGCAGACGCCGCGGTTGCCCGTCGAGCCGGTGCCGGCGGTCCAGAAGTCGTTGCCGTCGGTGCTGGTCGCGCTGCGGATGTTGCTCGCGGAGTACGCGTCCGTCAGACCGGTCGTGGTGTCGATCGTGCCGTCGAGCGCGATGCGCGCGATCACGCGCTGCGTCGTCGCGCTGGCCGTCGCGACGATGCCGGGGGTGCCGGGGGTCGCGGCGTAGCCAACCGAGACCAGGTAGCGTCCGTCGACCGACTGCGTGACGAAGCCTTCCGACGTCGCCGAGCCGGCGTTCGTGATCGGCAGGTTCGCGCCGCTCGCGGCGGTCGGCATCGGGAGGGTCTGCACCAGCGTGCCGGCGGGCGTGTATTCCTCGAGGAACACCGCGGTCGCGGCGTTGGTCAGCGCGGCCGAGCCATCGCCGACGCGCATGACGACGAGGTTGCCGGGCGTGATCTGCGCGAGCGCCGACGCGGCGAGCAGGGAGAATGAAGAGACAGTGCGGAAAGTGACGTTCATGTTGGATCGTGTGTGCCGCGCTCTCGGGCGGACAGCGAGACCCGCGAGCATCCCCGCCGTCTGTTCAGGCTCCAGCGCGTTGCCCGAGAAGAATTGCAACACGCTTGCGGCCTCGTTGCGGTGCACCGTCGCGGCGCCGAATTTCAGCCGCACGCCGCATCAGCCCCCACTTCTCACCACCACCGCCGCCGCCGAGCGCGCTTCGGAACCCCGACACCGCATACCAGCGAAGCAACACCCTCCCCGAGCGCGCCGATTTCGTCGTCCTGCAAGGAAG
>CAYMRG010000509.1:0-4272 GCA_964392555.1 uncultured candidatus Brocadiaceae bacterium | reverse complement strand
ACGAGGATCGACAGCAGCACGCTGGGCTCGAGCCGTTCGCGCAGCAACCACGCCGCGACGACCGCCGTGAACAGCGGCGCCGTCTGGTGGATGACGGTCGCTTCGGCCAACGGCAGGTTGCCGACCGCGAGGTAGAAGCAGACCAGGGCCAGCGAACCGAACACGCCGCGCAGGAGCAGCAGGCCACGGCGTTGCCCGAGCGGCACGATGCCCGCGCGCCACAGCAGCAGCGCGCTCAGGGTCAGCGTCAGGCAGCCGCGCAGGAACACCACCTCCATCGTCGGCAGCGTCGCGCTGGCGAGCTTGACGAACAGGCTCATCGCCGCGAACCAGAACGCAGCCTGCGCCATGTAGACGAGGCCCGACGTCTGGCTCGCGGTCGCCGGCTCTTCGGTGGGCGCGGTCGTCGACATCGCGCGCCGCTACGGCAGGTGCAGGGCGGCGGCGAACCCGGCGCGTCGTTCGCTGGTCGCCGGTTCGGTCGCCGCAGTCACCTCGGCGATCCGGCCGCCGCCCGGCTGGATCTGCAGGACGCCTTCGCCGCAGGCGCGGCCGACCGCCGCTTCGTCGCTGGTGACGTGGCAGGTGCGGGCGTCGGCCGGCAGGTCGGTGCCGATGGTGACCACCAGCTGCTGCGCGGCCAGCGCGGCGCGGCACGCGGTAGCGAGCGCGGTCGCGTCACCGGGCGGTGTCACGAGCAGCAGCGCGGTGTGCGGTTGCCCGGCGGCTGCGTCGACCGCGGCGGCGAAGGCCGCGGGCTCGCCCGTGACGGCCCGCACCGCCAGCGTGATGCGCGGTGAGTTCGTGAGCGCGGCGCGCACGACTCCTTCGCGCCGCGCCGCGTCGCCGTCCGCGGCATGCACCAGCACGAGCGACGCCTCGGTCGTCCGGGCCGCCGCGGCGAACTGGTTGCGCAAGGTGGTCAGCACGAAGTCGGCCGGGGCGGCGATCCGTTGGCCGCCGGCGGCGAGGTTGGCGCGCGTCCACAGCGTCGGGCCGTCGCCCATGGCGGGTGGCAGCGGTGCGCCGGCCAGGCCGAGCGCGGCCAGTTCGGTGGCGATCCCGAGCGGATCCGCGAGTTCGACGGCGGCGTCGAGTCGGCCGGCCTCGATCGCCGCCTTCGCCGCGCCGCTCGGAACGACGGCGACGAGCCGGTGGCGGTTGGCGACCGGGTCCGCGGCGAGCAGCTGCGCTGTCGCCGCGGCGTCGAGCAGCGCGACCACGTCGCGATCGGCCGCGACCAGTTGCTGGCGCAGCTGGGCCACGACTTCGTCGGCGGCGGCCGTCAGCGTGATGTCGGCCACGCGGCGGAAGGTCGGCCCGGTCGGCCGCGGCGACGGTTCGGCCGATCGTCCGCCGCAGGCCACGGCGAGCAGCAGGCAGGTCGCCAGTGGGCAGGCGCGGAGGAACGACGGCATGCCGGCGATGATGCGGTCACGTGCCCGGCGGCGCCAGGGGCGCGGCGAAGGCGCGGGCCAGTTCGCCGGCGACCTGATCGGCACGCAGTCGGCTCGGCCGCAGTTCGCGCGTGATCTGGCCGTAGGCCTGTGCCGCGGGCACGCCGAAGTACAGCTCCGGGATCGGTTCGGTCGGCGGATCCGCGCACCAGCGAGCGCCGTCGCGCGGCGGTTCGAGCTCGCCGAGGCGCGCCGCGATCGGCCACAGGTCCAGCCGCGGCAGCACCGCCGTCGTCACCAGAGCGAACCAGCTCTCGGTGCGGTCGTGGTAGCGGAAGCGCATGCCGTCGCGAGCGGTGGCGGCGTGCAGGACGCGGTGCGCGCCGGCCAGCGTGTTGAGCGTCATCCGATGGCGCGGGCCGGTCGTGGTCAGCAGCGTGAAGCCGAGCGCCGGCCAGCGCTGCACGGCGACGTCGCCGCGCAGGCCGCGATCGAGTTCCTCGGCGACGAGGGCGCGTTCGTCGGCGAAGATCGTCGCGAACGACTCCGGCTCGCGCAGCAGCCGTTCGGCGTGTTCCAGCAGCCAGCGGTAGCGGCGCAGCGCCCCCGCTGCGTCGTCGGCAGCGGCGACCTCGGCGGCGACCGGCGAGGTCGGCGCGCCGAGCCCGACGATCGTCCGGTCGATCGCGAATGCGCGCGGGCTCTGCCAGGTACCGAAGTCGCCGGTCGCCGCCGCCGCCAGCAGCAGTTCCTCGTGCGCGAACGCGACCGCCGGCCGCAGCACTGCCAGCAGCGAGCCGAAGCCGTCGGTGTCGTAGTGGTCGTTGACCACCAGTTCGGCGTCGCCGAGGAACGCCGCCTGCGCGGCGTGGCTCGCGCGCGCGCAGCGCAAGGCGATCGCCGTGCTCAGGTCGGCGCGCCACGGCAGCGGCGTGCGGTTGCCCGGCCAGTGCGACAGATTGGGCCCGGCCGGCGTCATGCCGTCGACGGACAGGTGTGGCCGCGGGCAACCGTGCGCCCCGGCGAAACCCAGCTGCAACCGCTCGAGCGGGGACTTGGGCATGCAAAGGGCTTGGTCTTGTGCCAGGGACTGGCCGTCCTAACCAGATCCCCAGCGAGCTGGCGTTGCTCGCCTGCCCCCTCGGGGGTGGGAGTGCGACGGCCGGCTCTGACACGAGAGAGCGAAGAGTGGCTTCGGCCGCCGGGATGTGAGCCCGGCGGCCGATTTTTTTCGAGCCCCTTCTGTCGGGAGGCGGTCTGGGGCGAAGGGCGGCGCCAGGGAACAGGCTTGCAAACCCGGCGCCCGTGGCTATCTTCCCCCGCCCCTCAGGCGTGGGGGCGTAGCTCAATTGGTTAGAGTACCGGACTGTCGATCCGGTGGTTGCGGGTTCGATTCCCGTCGCCCTCGCCATCCAAGACCCGTCGGCAACACAGTTGTCGTCGGGTCTTGTCGTTTTGGCGGGTTGGGGCTGCGGTTGGTTGGGCAGGTCAGGCGCCCCGTCTGGCCAGCTGATTCCGCAGAACCGCACGCGCGCCATGGTTGCAGGATGACGGCGCGCCGCGTTCGATTGCCGCGCCGTGTCCACGACCGAGCTATTCCTCGCTGCGATGGTCATCGTGTTCGCGGTGCCCTGGCTGGTCTGGCGGGTCGGCCGGACCGACTACTACGCGCCGCTGGTGGTGGTCCAGATCGTGACCGGCGTCGTGCTGGGCCCCGGCATCCTCGGCCGGATCTTCCCCGAGCAGTTCCAGGCGATCTTCACGGTGCCCGTGACCCAGGCACTGAACGGTCTGGCGTGGTGGGCGGTGATGCTGTTCGTGATGATCGCCGGCGTCGAACTCGACCTGCGGCAGACCTGGGCGCATCGGCGGGAAACCGGGATCACCGCCGGTCTGGCGCTCGGTCTGCCGCTGCTGTTCGGCTGCGCCGCGGCCGTGCTGCTGAGCCTGCAGGACGGCTGGCTCGGGGCGAAGGCCCAGCCGTGGCAATTCGTGCTCGGCATCGGCATGGCCTGTTCGGTGACGGCGCTGCCGATCCTGATCCTGTTCATGGAGAAGCTCGCGATCCTGCGGCGTCCACTCGGTCAGCGCATCCTCCGTTACGCGAGTCTCGATGACGTCGCGATCTGGGGCGTCCTGGCCGTGATCCTGATGGACTGGCAGCGCGTGGGCAAGCAGGCGGCGTTCCTGCTGGCGTTCGCGGTCGCGGCGCTGGCGTTCCGGCGCCTGATGGCCCGGCTGCGCGAAGCCGACCGTTGGTACGTCGCGCTCGTCTGGCTGGCGGCTTCGGCGCTCGGCGCGGACTGGTGCGGGCTGCACTTCATGGTCGGCGCTTTCCTGGCCGGGGCCGTGCTCGAGGCCGAATGGTTCGATCGCGAACGCATGGACCTGCTGCGGCACCACGTGCTGCTCGCGTTCATGCCGGTGTTCTTCTTGAGCACTGGTCTGCGCACGAACTGGACCGTCGGTGGCCTGGCGGTGTTCGTCGCCGCAGCCCTGCTGACGGTGGCGTCGATCGGCGGCAAGCTGATCGGCCTGCGCCTGGCCGGGCGCCTGCTGCGGTGGGCGCCTGGCGAGGCCGGCGTGATCGGCTGGCTGCTGCAGACGAAGGCGCTGATCATGATCATCTTCGCCAACATCCTGCTCGACAAACAGCTGATCACGAGCGACGCGTTCACCGCGCTGCTGCTGATGGCGGTCCTCAGCACGATGGCGACCGTGCCGATGGTGACGCCGCGACTCGCGCGCCGGCCGGAGCTGCTCGACGGCGTCGGGCAAACCGGCGGCTGATCTACTACTCCCGCTCGCCAACGGCGAATTCGCTCGCCACGCGAGGAAACGCGGGAGTAGTAGATCAGCGCGTCCTGCGGCCGCA